>JANNNF010000228.1:0-1982 GCA_031398405.1 Rhodobacterales bacterium
GCGACTTCGTCAAAGTAGACCACCCCCCCATGTGCCTGTTCCAACAGCCCGGGTTCAACGCCGCGGTCAATAGTTTCGCGGCCAAACAGCACTTCCTCCATCCGCTCGGGTTCCACTGTGGCAGAAGAGACGGAAACGAAGGGTGCCGACGCCCGGTTGGAATTGGTGTGGATGAACCTCGCCGCCATTTCCTTGCCAGAACCGGGCTGGCCGGTCAGCATCACGCGACCATTGGACTTTGTTACCTTTTCCAGCTGTGCTTTCAATGCTTTGAAAGCGGGACTTGATCCAATCATCTCAGACTGGGTCACATCACGGCGCCGCAGACCCGCGTTTTCCCGCCGCAACCGCGACGTTTCCATTGCACGCGCAACAACGACCATCAACTGGTCGATATTAAAAGGCTTTTCGATAAAGTCGTATGCCCCTTGCTTAATCGCCGCCACCGCAATTTCAATGTTTCCATGACCTGAGATGATCACCACTGGCACATCGGGGTTGTCGCGCCGCACCGTTTTAAGAATGTCGATACCATCCATACGGCTGTCCTTCAGCCAGATATCCAGGATCATCAGATCGGGCTGATCGGCGTTTACCTCGGCCATACAATCGTCAGAATTTCCGGCAAGACGAATGGCATAGCCCTCGTCCTTAAGAATATCGCCGATCAGTTCGCGAATGTCTTTTTCATCGTCAACTATAAGAATGCTCACAGCTTAACTCCCCTGGCCCTGCGGCCCGATGTTGCGACCCATGCGGCGCTTTGCAAGTCGAGGCAGCCGCAGTTCGGCCATCGCTCCGGCATGGGTATTTCCTTCAAAAACATTGGCGTCGGTCAGGACAAGCGACCCGCCATGTTCCTCGATAATTTTCTTGACGATCGGCAGCCCCAGCCCGGTGCCTTTTTCTCGCGTGGTGACATAGGGTTCAAACAGCCGGGCACGATCAAGCGGCAAGCCGGTTCCGTTGTCCATAATCATGATAACTGCTTCGTGGTCGTCGGCCTGCATGGCAACGCGAATTTCCGGGACATAACCAATCGGTCCGCCCTTTTCTTGATAAGTTTCAATGGCTTCTCCTGCGTTCTTAATCAAGTTTATCAACGCCTGAGAGATCATCGTAGCGTCTATATCCATCAGTACCGCGTCAGTCGGGATATCGGCCACAAAGCGTACCGTTGGCTGACCGCTTTCTTGCAAGATCACGGCATCGCGCAAAAGTTGCGTCAGGTTGGTTTCGCGCCGGTCCGGTTCGGGCATCCGGGCGAACTTTGAAAACTCATCCACGATCCGGCGCAGGTCGTTGGTCTGGCGGATGATCACATCAGCATATTGGTCCAGATCGGCGGGTTCATTCACCTGCCCCCGGAATTTGCGCTTGATGCGCTCGGCAGACAGGGCAATCGGCGTCAACGGATTCTTGATCTCATGCGCGATGCGGCGGGCAACGTCGCCCCAAGCAGCGGACCGTTGGGCTGACACCAGTTCGGTCACATCGTCAAACGCCACCACATAACCTTCCAGCCGCCCCGCATCGGTGCGGCGCACCGACATCCGCACCAGCAGACTTTCCAGCTTGCCTCGGCGTGTCAGGCGCACTTCTTCCTGAACCGCAGACCCTGCCGTTTCGCGTAGCCGTTCAAAAACCTGCGCAAATTCTGGCACAGCGGCGTCCAGTGTGACGTCGGCCTGCGCTTCGGGCAGTTCAAGCAGCTTTTCGGCGGCACGGTTGATGAAATCGATCTTGCCTTCGGCGTCCAGCCCGATCACGCCTGCAGTCACGTTCGACAGCACGGAATCGAACAGGCGGCGGCGGCGTTCGGTCTGTCGGTGGCCGTCCAGCAGCGCCTCTCGCTGGCCCTTCAACTGTTGCGTCATCTTGTTGAACAGGCGGCCCAGCATGGCAATTTCATCGTCGCCGTCTTCCTCGGGCACCTGCACATCAAGATCACCGCCCCCCACCCGCTGCGCAGCCCCCGCCAG
>JANNNF010000231.1:0-1740 GCA_031398405.1 Rhodobacterales bacterium
GTCGCTGCTGCTGACGCTGCCCGAAATTGGCACCATGATTCTCGCCGCCGACGCCCTGAACCGCGCCTCTGAACCTGACGAGGGGTATTCCGACGCGATGAACCCCGCCATCGCCAAAACCTCGGGCGATCATCTGCTGGCCCTGCGAGCCCGCCTGAACGCGCGGCTGATCTATGGCCACGACCCCGCCCAATGGGCCAGCCTGCGCAAAGCCCCTGAAAGCTACCCCTGACCAGACACCTCACCCCTTTGCCCCACCGCGACCACGAATAGCGTCACCACCTCGTCGCAACTATCGACCAGCAATCCGCTGGCGCGGTATCGCCAAAGCTCTGCAAACTGCGACCTCTGCAACGCCGCCCCCAGTGTGCGGGGGGCATCCGCCACCGACACGTGTTCTCGCGATTAACATCTGATCCGCTACGCCACGACCCGGTTCAACCGTGCCAGTTGCTTTTTGGCCGAATCTGTAACCTCAATCCGCCAAACCAAGCTCGCGCGCCACATCATCCAGACTGATCACACCCTGTTCCCACTCGCAATCCGCTCCATCACCGCAGCGCCGCGCGCACATGAGAGGTCTTGCTAAGCCCCGTGGCCTTGGCCAAAGCCTCCAGCCGCTTTTCAATATCTTTTGGCACGCGTATCGACAGCATCACAGCCGCCAATTTTCATACACGTCATGCACGTATGACTGGCTATCCCAAGTTTAAGCCGCCACCCGTGACAATCCGCAGTGCACCGCCTATAAGCCGCCCCAAATCACCGCATAAGGCATGCCCCATGACCACATTCGTTTTCGGCCACAAATCCCCGGACACTGACGCCACCCTGTCGGCGATCATCTGGGCTTGGTATCTGACCAACCTGCGCGGCGGCGATGCTGAGCCTCGCTTGCTGGGCGAGCCGAACACCGAAGCCGCATTCCTGCTGAACCACTGGGGCTTTGCCAAACCGGAAATCATTGCTGACGTGGCCGCAGGACAGAATGTGGTGATCGTCGACACCAACAACCCCGCAGAACTGCCACCCTCGATCAATGACGCCAACATCATGGCGATCATTGACCACCACATGCTGGTCGGCGGGTTGAAAACCAAGGCCCCGATCAACGTGGTGATGCGCCCCTTGGCCTGCACCGCCACCGTAATGCACGATATCATGGGCGCGGATGTCGCCAAACTGCCGCGTGAGATCAAGGGCGCGATGCTGTCCTGCATCCTGTCCGACACGCTTGAATTCCGCAGTCCGACCACGACGCCGCATGACCGTGCCGTTGCAGAAGGTTTGGCCGCCGATCTGGGCATCGACATTCCATCCTTCGCCGCTGATATGTTCGCCGCGAAATCCGACGTATCGTCCTTCTCGGATGCCGAGTTGCTGCGGATGGATTCCAAGGAATACAATGTTGCCGGCAAAGAATTGCGGGTGTCCGTGTTGGAAACCACCTCGCCCAAAACAGTGCTGGACCGTAAGGGCTCGCTGATGACCTCGATGGTCGGTGTGGCGGCAGAAGACGGTGCCGATCAGGTGCTGCTGTTCGTCGTCGACATCTTGAACGAAGAAGCCACCCTCCTCGTGCCGAACGAATTGGTGCGTCAGATGGCCGAAGCCTCGTTTGGCGTGACAGTCACTGGCGACACAGTGGTACTGCCCGGCGTGATGAGCCGCAAAAAGCAGATCATCCCGGCTCTCAAGCTCTGAACCGTTGGCGGCGGGGCCTCAATCGGCCCCCGCCAC
>JANNNF010000242.1:0-2550 GCA_031398405.1 Rhodobacterales bacterium
GTGGCGGGGCCAGAGGCCGCGAACAACGCCTCGGCGGCTGGCACCTTGGTGCCGCTGCTGACGCTTGGTTTGCCAACCTCGGCCACGGCAGCCATCATGCTGGCCGGTTTTCAGCAATTTGGGCTGCAACCCGGGCCGCTACTCTTTGTCACCAACCCGCAGCTGGTGTGGGGTTTGATCGCCAGCCTGCTGATCGCCAACGTCATGCTGTTAATTCTGAACCTGCCGTTGATCGGGTTGTGGGTGAAACTGCTGACCATCCCGCGCCCGTGGCTGTATTCGGGTATCTTGCTGTTCGCCACACTTGGCACCATCGGGGCCAATCCGTCAGCGGTGGAACTGACGATGCTCCTGATATTCGGGCTGATGGGGTTCTTGATGCGGGTCTATGGCTATCCCATAGCGCCCGTGGTGGTGGGCCTGATTCTTGGGCCGATGGCGGAACAGCAGTTGCGTCGGGCTTTGTCGATCAGTCAGGGCGACTGGATGACGTTGATATCGACGCCCGTTTCCGCCACGTTGATCATGTGCGCTATATTGGCCTTGGTGGTGCCGATGTTCTTGCGGTGGCGGGGCAAAGGCGCGGTTCTATCGGCAGTTGCCAGCGACGCGGACTGAGCATGTTGAAAACGCCGGGGGACTTCAGGTCCCCCGCACCCCCTCTGGGATACTTTTCGACAGAAAATGATCAGACAGCCAAAGCGGTGGTCTTGAACACAGTGCGCAGCGCAAAGGAGCTTTGCATCTGCCTCACCCCCGGAAGACGGCTCAGGAACTGGCGGTGGATGCGGGCAAAGTCCTCGGTATCTTCGGCCAGAATCTTCAGAAGATAATCCGCCGTGCCCGCCATCAGGTGACATTCGAGGATATCGGGCACCTTGGCCACTTCGCGTTCGAAAGCATCGAGCACGTCATCGGCCTGACCTTGCAAGGTGATTTCTACGAAAACCGTTGTCATGCGGCCAAGACGGCGGGCGTCCAGCAAGGCGACGTAGGCGGCGATATACCCGTCTTCCTCCAGCCGCTGCACGCGGCGGTGGCAGGCCGATGGCGACAGGTTCACCTGTTCCGACAAATCTGCATTGGTGATGCGCCCGTTTTTTTGCAGGACGGTCAGGATACGGCGGTCTGTCGCGTCTAGGTCCATGGCGGCGGTGGTTTCTTTCGTGATGGGGCATGTTTGTCGAATATTCTGCCACATTGGCTGCGCGGCGTCACGCAAGTTTCAAGAAATCGCCGCGGGTTTGGGATCAGGCTGTGCCGACAGGGGCGTGCAACCCCACAGGGAGGAAACTATGCAGATCGGATGTCCGAAAGAGATCAAACCGCAGGAATTTCGCGTGGGCCTGACGCCCAATGCGGTGCGTGAGGCGGTAAACCATGGCCATTCGGTCTTGGTGGAAACCGGGGCCGGAGTTGGGGCTGGCTTTGCCGATGCCGATTACATCGCCGCAGGGGCGACCGTGGTCGGCACGGCGGAAGAGGTGTTCGCCGCCGAAATGGTGGTGAAGGTCAAGGAACCGCAGGCAGTGGAACGCGCGCGCCTGCGCCGGGGGCAGGTTTTGTTCACCTATCTGCATCTGGCCCCGGACCCGGTGCAGACTGCCGAATTGCTGGGCAGCGGCGTCACCGCGATTGCCTATGAAACGGTTACGGATGACCGAGGCGGGTTGCCTCTATTGGCACCGATGTCCGAGGTTGCCGGGCGACTGGCCCCGCAGGTGGGGGCGTGGACACTGCAAAAGGCCAATGGCGGTCGCGGCGTTTTGATGGGCGGCGTTCCGGGCGTGTTGCCTGCGAGGGTTCTCGTCGTCGGCGGCGGGGTAGTGGGCACCCATGCGGCCAAGATCGCCGCCGGGATGGGGGCGGATGTGACGGTGCTGGACCGGTCCGTCAATCGGTTGCGCTATCTGGATGACGTGTTCGGCGGACAATTCAAATGCGGCTACGCCGATGCGGCCACGACCATTTCGCTGGCCCGGGATGCTGACCTGATCATCGGGGCGGTGCTTATTCCTGGGGCGGCGGCACCCAAGCTGATTTCCCGCGCACAACTGTCCGAGTTGAAACCGGGGGCGGCGCTGGTGGATGTGGCAATTGATCAGGGCGGGTGTTTTGAAACCAGCCGCGCCACAACACACCAAGACCCGATCTATGAGGTGGACGGGATCATGCACTACTGCGTGGCGAACATGCCGGGGGCGGTGGCGCGGACGTCAACGCTGGCTTTGGGCAATGCGACGATGCCATTCATGTTGGCATTGGCCGACAAGGGGTGGAAACGCGCCTGCGCCGAGGACCGCCATCTGCTGGCGGGCCTGAACACCCATGCCGGGCATTTGACCTATGCGGCGGTCGGCGCGGCGCTGGGCCTGCCTGTGACGAATGCAAGTGCCGCACTGGCAATCTAGTCGAAAAAGGCCCGCCGCAAGCGGGCCTTCCACCGACGATCGGTTGGACTATTTGCGCAGGGAATCGCGGATTTCTGCACGAGTGGCGCGACCGGCGGCCAGCGACCATACCTTGTAAAAAGTATCGGCAGCATCCGCG
>JANNNF010000165.1:0-7419 GCA_031398405.1 Rhodobacterales bacterium
AGGCGGATGTTTTTGGAGCGATTGATCAGGCTGAACGTAACCTCCGTCTCCCGCTTGTTGCGGAAAATAGACTGACACATCAGCAGTTTGTAAAAATCCGTGTCGATCAGTGACCGCACAATTGGGTCGATCTTCCATTTATGGTTCCAAACCCGCGTTGCAATATCGACCACGATCTACTCCTTCAACGCAACGCCAGCAGCGCGCATTTCATCCTGCATCCGGGCCAGTGACCCACCCAAGTCAATCGCCCGCGCTGCCCCTTGCAAGACAGTGATGGTGAAACCCAGACGCGCCGCATCAATCGCCGAATAGGCGACGCAATAATCCAAGGCCAGTCCCACAAGTGTCACCTCGTGTACGCCCCGCCCGCGCAGATAGCCCTCCAACCCCGTGGGCGTGGTCCGGTCATTCTCAAAAAATGCGGAATAGCTGTCGATTTGCGGACGGAAGCCTTTGCGGATGATCAGGTCGGCAGGATCGGTGCACAAGTCCGCATGAAACTCGGCCCCCGAGGATCCCTGCACGCAATGCGTCGGCCACAGGGTCTGCCGACCGTAAGGCATGTCAATTTCTGAAAAAGCCGGTATTCCGACATGGTTGGCCGCAAAAGAACTGTGATCCGCAGGATGCCAATCTTGCGTTAGAACCGTGATCGGAAACTCCGTCATCAGCGCATTGATCCGGGAAATGATCTCGTCTCCCCCCGCCACCGCCAACGCGCCGCCGGGGCAAAAATCATTCTGAACGTCGATCACGATCAGGGCGTGCATGGCGGCCTCCGCTTGGGGTCAATCCCCTTGGGTAAGGCGGGGACGGCGTTTGGTCAAGGGAACCACTTGAAATTGCGAAGGGATGGGGGCATGAAAAGCGCCATGCTGACCGTCGCCGCCCTCTATCATTTCACCCGGTTTCCCGACCCCGCCGCGCTGCGTGAGGGGATGGTGGCGGTGTGTGATGCGGCCGGGGTGAGAGGGTCTTTGCTGCTCGCGCAGGAAGGCATCAACGGCACCATCGCGGGCACCCGGGACGGGATTGATGCCGTGCTGGCTCATCTGCGGACCCTGCCCGGCTGTGCCGATCTGGAATGGAAGGAAAGCCCGGCCAGCGTTATGCCCTTTGGCCGCATGAAGGTGCGCTTGAAGCGCGAAATCGTGTCGATGGGGGTACCGGACGTCGACCCTTTGGCGCGGGTTGGGCACTATGTGCAACCTGCCGACTGGAATGCCCTGATGGCTGATCCCAATGTTGCGGTGATCGACACCCGCAATGATTATGAAGTGGCGATTGGCACCTTTGCGGGGGCGGTCGATCCCGGCACAGCCACGTTCCGCGATTTTCCGGGCTGGTGGCAAGACAACAAGGACCGCTTTAAGGGCAAACGGATTGCAATGTTTTGCACTGGGGGTATCCGGTGCGAGAAATCGACCAATTATCTGATTTCCCAAGGGGTTGAGGATGTATTTCACCTGAAGGGTGGCATCCTGAAATACCTTGAGGATGTCCCGCAGGCCGACAGCAAATGGCAGGGCCAGTGCTTTGTCTTTGATCAGCGGGTGTCCGTTGGGCATGGCCTGGTCCCGGGGGACCTGACCCAATGCGGCGCTTGCGGACGGCCAGTGACGGTGGAACAAAAGGCCCACCCGCAGTATGAACGGGGGGCCTCGTGTCCGCAGTGTATTGCCGAATACTCCGACAGTGACCGTGACCGTTTCCGGGAACGCCACCGCCAGATGGCGCTTGCTGCCGCCCGGGGGCAGCGGCATTTGGGACGTTAGGCGACCGCCTTCGTCGCCAGAATATCGCGCACCATCGGAATGACCTGCTCGCCAAATAGCCGCAAACCCTCCATCAGCGCCTCATGCGGCATCGGTCCAGTGGCATATTTCATGTCGAAGCGCTGCAAGCCCAAGGCTGAAACCGTCCCGGCAATCTTGCGCGCCACGGTTTCTGGAGAACCGACATACAACGAGCCATGCTGAACCTCGGCCAGATATTTCTCTTTCGTAACCGGCGGCCAACCCCGTTCTCCGCCAATACGGCCAAACATCTCGCGGTAATGCGGCCATAGTTGCTCCTGCGCCTCGGCGTCCGTCCGTGCCACATGCCCCGGGGAATGTATGCCCACCGGCCGAATGGGGCGGTCGATCTGAGCGCAGGCACGCTGGTAAAGGTCGATATAGGGTACAAACCGGCGCGGGTCGCCGCCGATGATCGCCAGCATCAGTTGCAAATCCTGTCGCACCACCCGCACCACGGACTCGGGGCTGCCACCAACACCGACCCAGACCGTCATGCCCTCGGGGCCAAGCGGGGGATAGACGCGCTGGCCCATAAGCGGCGGGCGCGTCTTGCCCGACCAAGTGACCTCCTCGTCCCGCAAGACATGGGTGAACAGGTCCAGCTTTTCCTCGAACAACCGTTCATAGTCTTGCATGTCATGGCCGAACAGAGGGTAGCTCTCGGTAAACGACCCCCGGCCAAGGATCACTTCCGCCCGACCGTTGGAGATGGCATTCAGCGTGGAAAACCGCTGAAACACCCGGATCGGATCATTAGATGACAGCACTGTCACTGCAGACCCCAGCTTGATCCGGCTGGTTTTGCCGGCAATCGCGCCCAAGACCACCTCTGGCGCGGAAATCGCGAAATCGTCACGGTGATGTTCGCCTAAGCCGATGAAATCAATGCCAACCTCGTCGGCCAGCACACCTTGTTCAATCACATCGCGCAAGACTTGATCGTGCCGTTTACGCACGCCGTCTGCACCAAGCGAGACATCGCCGAACGTATCCACACCCAATGAAACCTGATAATCCATGACGACCTCCTGCTACGGCAAACATAGGCAGAGGCCCTTTCGACGAAAACTCCGCATCCGCGCAGGGCAACCTTTGCAGGGGTGCACTCTCGACAGCGGCAAAACCCCGGGGCAGGATCATGAAAAAGGAGAAAGCCCATGTCCGCCCCCGAAGCGCTTGCACTGCACATGGGCCTCGATATTCCCGACTTTGACCGCATCGGGTACTACGGGTCCGACTACGGTTCGATGAAGCCCTATCACCGGGTGGGCAGTTTGCTGTTCCTGTCTGGACACGTCGCGCAGATCGGGGCCGAGGTCACGCATAAGGGACGGTTGGGTGAAAGCCTGACCACGCAACAAGGCTACGCTGCGGCCCGCCAGACCGGGCTGAACGTGCTGGGCGGCATCCGGCAAGCGGTTGGGTCACTGGACCGGGTGAAATCCATCATCCGCACACTGAATTTCGTGGTCTGCACCCCCGGGTATGAGGATGTACATAAGGTATCATCCGGCCTCAGCGACCTGCTGGTCGAGGTGTTCGGGCCAGAGCGAGGCCTTGGTGGGCGGGCCACTATCGGCGTGATGGCGCTTGCACAGGGCGTGTGCTTTGAGACGTGGGCGACGGTAGAGATCGAGGACTGACGCCCTTATTTTCTGTCTGAAAATATCCCACGGAGGGGTCCGGGGGGGTGTGAAACTCCCCCGGGGTCAGCCAAGCAAGCAACCCTCAGGCGACATCGCGCGCCAGCAACTGCCCGCCGGGCCCCGGTTTCACTTCAAACCGGCTGATCTTGCGCACCAGATCAGACAGTTTTGCGCTGCCATATGTGCGGGTATCAAAATCCGGATTCGCTTGGGTGATGTATTGGCCGACCTGACCCAGCGAGTACCATTCACCTTCCGGGTCAATTGCCCGCATCGCCGCGATGATCAGCGGAATCGCCTTGGCTGGCGCATCCTTGGTGCCGGGTTTCTGCACTTCGGCGGTATCGCTGCGGGTGGCGGGACGGGGTTCTTCGCGCACGTCGTCGCTGACGCCAAGATTTTCCACATAGATGAACCGCTTGCAGGCCATCCGGAACGCCTCGGGCGTTTTCTTTTCGCCAATGCCGTAAACGTCCAACCCCTGTTCGCGGACCCGCGCGGCCAACCGGGTAAAATCACTATCGGAACTGACAAGGATAAAAGCGTCAAACAGGCCGGAATGCAGAAAATCCATCGCGGCAATCACAAGCCCAATGTCAGAAGCGTTCTTGCCCTTGGTATTGGAAAACTGCTGGTCGGCAACCAACCCAAGCGCCGCGACCTTTTTGGCCCAGGCGTTCAGCCGTGTCGCCGACCAATCGCCATAAATCCGCCGCACCGAGGCTTCACCCAGACCTGCGATTTCCTCAAAAATCGCCTCCGCATAGCCTGCGGGCACGTTATCCGCGTCGATCAGCACACACAGTCTGGGGGTACGGGCATCGGCCATTGGGTTTCCTTTTCGACAGTTGTGCCCTACAGGTATGGCAGGGGGAAGGGGCTATCCCATCCCCCTGCTGCGGTCAGTAGATCACGACCGACCGGATGCTCTCGCCCGAATGCATCAGATCAAACCCCTTGTTGATGTCCTCTAGCTTGAGCGTGTGGGTGATCATCGGGTCGATCTCGATCTTGCCGTCCATGTACCAGTCGACGATCTTTGGCACGTCGGTGCGGCCGCGTGCGCCGCCAAAGGCGGTGCCTTTCCAAATGCGGCCGGTGACCAGTTGGAACGGTCGGGTTTCAATCACAGCACCCGCAGGGGCAACCCCGATCACCACCGACACACCCCAACCCCGGTGCGTACATTCCAGCGCGTCGCGCATCACCTTCACATTCCCGGTGCAGTCAAACGAATAATCCGCGCCGCCAATCTGGTCAAAGGGGGTTTTGGTCATCTCGACGATATGCTGGACGACCGAGCCTTCGATCTCTTTCGGGTTCACGAAATGGGTCATTCCAAACCGTTCGCCCCAGGCCTTGCGGTCATTGTTGATATCAACGCCGATGATCATGTCGGCACCCGCCAGCCGCAGGCCCTGCAACACGTTCAGCCCGATGCCGCCCAGACCAAACACTACAGCCTTGGCACCAATTTCCACTTTGGCGGTGTTGATCACCGCACCGACACCCGTGGTCACGCCGCAGCCGATGTAGCAGATCTTGTCGAACGGCGCGTCGTCGCGCACCTTGGCAAGGGCGATTTCGGGTACAACAGTGTGGTTGGCAAAGGTCGAACAGCCCATGTAATGGTGGATGGGCGTGCCATCCAGCATTGAAAAGCGCGACGTGCCATCAGGCATCAGACCCTTGCCTTGGGTCGCCCGGATCGAAGTGCACAGGTTGGTTTTCTGTGACAGACAGCTTGGACATTCGCGGCATTCCGGGGTGTAGAGCGGAATGACATGATCACCGGGTTTCAGGCTGGTCACACCCGGGCCACATGCCAGCACAACACCTGCGCCTTCATGGCCCAGGATGGCCGGGAACAGGCCTTCCGGATCAGCCCCAGACAGGGTAAATTCGTCGGTGTGGCAAATGCCGGTGGCCTTGATCTCCACCAGAACCTCACCCCATTTGGGATCGGCGAGGTTTACTTCCATGATTTCAAGTGGTTGTCCGGCCGCAATGGCCACAGCAGCGCGGGTACGCATGGATAATCCTCCCCCCTAGGTTTCGGGGTAAACCTGTGCGAAAGATGGAAGAAATGCAACGCGGGAAACGACGTGCAATGAAGCTTGTGTGCCCTTGTCTTTGTGCTCTGTCGGCAGTTGTGCTGGTGCTTGGGGCCTGCGCGCCCAGACCTGCCCTGATCGTCGACCCACCAAGGTTTTTGGGCCCGCCGGTTCCTGCCCCCGGATATGGGCGGGGCGGGGTGCCGGTTGATCTGACCGCCGGTTTCAATGAGACGGAACCTGACACGTGCAAGGCCGCAGGCCTGCAAGGGATGGTCGGTCAGTCTGCGGGCAATCTGCGGACGGTGCCGCTGGCGGGGGCGGTGCGGATCATTCCACCGGGGGCTTTGGTCACGCAGGAATATGACGCGCACCGGATTGATGTGAATGTGGACCGCGCGGGCAACATCCTGCGGATACAGTGCGGATAGGGGCATGATGAAGCACCATTGGAAACAAGGGGTCGTGGGCCTTGGTCTGGGGGCGATGCTTGCGGGCTGCGTGTCTTTTGTGTCTGCGCCGATCGTGCCGAGCCAGCCTGCGGGACTTCTGGCGCGCTGCGGGGCGGATCGGTTGATCGGGTTGATTGGGCAGAGTATAACCACACTGCCAGCCCAGCCCGCCGACCGGTCGGTGCGGGTGTTGCGCCCCGGTGATCCGGTGACCGAAGATTTTAGTGATCAGCGTCTGAATGTGATCCTTGACGGCCGTGACATCATCACGGCGATTAGCTGCGGGTAATCCGCGAAAGGAATGTCGATGCGTAGTGCTTTGAACCGTTTGGCCCCGTTCTTTGTCCCACTTGCGCTTGCCGCCTGCATGGTCGTGCCGCTGCCATCTCCTGGGCCAACGCCCGTCCCTCCCATTCCGGTCGGCGAAGATGCTTGCGGGGCTTCGGGCCTGCAGGGTTTGGTGGGGCAACCGGCCAGTGTTTTGCAGACCATGCGCTTTGGAGTAACCGTCCGGGTGATTGAGGCCAACATGGCTGTCACCATGGATTATTCTGCCAACCGATTGAATATATGGCTTAATCCCGCGCGTATCATTCAGCGCGTGACCTGCGGATAAGGTTGCCCCCGGCCTGTTGGCAGGGGCGTTTCCTTACATGCGGTACGTGGTGTGGCAATCCTTGCAGGCTCCGCCTACAGCACCCATGCCAGCCTTGATACCGTCAATGGAGGACGCATCAAGGGCTGTGGCGGCAGTTGCCAGTCCAGTTGCCTTCTTCATGAAATCTTCCCAGTTGGTCCAGATTTCTGGCTTGGCCTCTGACGCGGCATCCGCCGCACCGGGGGCTTTGAAGGCAGTAGGAATTGCAGTGGCCGCATCCAGCAAGGCCGCTTTTGCGGCCTCGGCGGCGGTGGCGTCAAACGCGGTTTTGCCGCCCGCCATGTCGCCCAGAACCTTGGTGTTCATACCGACCGTCTTCATCAAAGTCGCGCGGGCCTTGGCGTCAGGATCCGTGCGTTCGCCCTTGGCATAAGCGACACCTGCGACAAGGATAAATCCGATTGTCAGGGATTTGATGAGGGTTTTGATTGGTGTCAATTTCTGGCTCCTCGCTGGAAATGCACGACCAGCATAAGTCGGGTGACCACAATCCCGCAGGAATTTCTGCTGGGCTTGGAAGGCTTCACGCATTTGTTATCAGAGCGAGGGCGGGAGTTGAGGGCGTAAAGACGCTGTAGAGAAACCGTAAAGAACGCCTAGAGGATCGGTAGCCACGCGCGTGAGACAGCGTTTCGGCCCCCCTCGCCCCGGTCGTCCCGCCCCAGTCGTCCCGCCCAATCCTCCCCCGCGCAGCGGGGAGGGGCGGCGTGTTTTGTGGTCGTCCTGCTTGCGGGTTGCGCAGTTAGCACAAAAGGTCCCGCCGGAGTGGGTCGTGCAGTAGTACCGATCGCAGGCCCGGAGGTAGCC
>JANNNF010000376.1:0-4286 GCA_031398405.1 Rhodobacterales bacterium
GCAGAGGCGAATAATGCCGCCAAAGGCTGTGCAGCGCACCGCCCCGTCGCAAACCCATAGCCCCCAGCACCGCCAGCCCCGCAAGTGCACCGGCCAGAAGCGCTCCAACGTCCACCCCGACCGTGCCGCTGCGAATATCCCCCTTCGCCATTTGCGCGGCAGGCGCGCTGGCATAGGCGATAGGCAGTGGCGGAATTTCCACGGCCTCCACCCGGCGGGTGACGGTGTTGAAGTAAGGGATTTCAATCGGGCCCAGCACACCCGGTTCGCCGGTTTCGGGGCGGAACTGCCATGTCCAGATCACACTGGCCACCGGGCCGTCGGGTGTCAGTTCCAGCTGGCGTTCCACTGGGGCGGCAAAGGTAATCAGCCAGGGTTCCGACACTACGGGGCGCGGTGGCAGCATTTCGGGCAGCGTGCCTTCCGCGCGCAAGGTCACGCGGCGGGTCACGGTCTCTCCGTCCGCCAGTCGGCCCGGATCGGTGCTCAGCTCATCAGTCACCGTCAGGTTCGACGAAGCGAAGCGCCAACCGTGCGGGCGGTGAAACGGGGCATCCTCTGGCATCGGCGCAATGGAAAGCTCCAGCGGGTTTGCCCTGACCAGCACCGGCTCGCGCTGGCTGTCCGCGTTGATGACCATCATGTCATGCTCTACCGGGCCAAAGCGCGCGACCCCGGTTTGCCGCGCAAACAGCGCCAGCTTGCGTTCCACCACCAGGAAATTCACCCCGTCGATGCGTTCATTGTGCCAATCGTCCTTGGTCAGCTGTACCCAATCGAAACGATCCGAGGGCAGAACCGTCATCTCTTCCAGCGCCACCTTGGTGTCATAGACCCCGCGAATGGTGACGGGAATCATCTCACCTTCGATGATGCTGCCCGCGCGCGGGGTGGCAATGATGTCCAGCGTCTTGCCGGGGGTTTCGGCCTGTGCCGTGGTGGCCAGCAGGCATAGCAACGCGGCGCGAAGTTTTACCATGGGTCGCCCTCCTCGGGTGCGGTCAGGCCAAGCGACAGGCGGCGTTGGTGTTCATCGGCCAGCCGCAAGCGCAGAAATTCTCCGGGGTCGTCGGGCAGCGTGGCCAGCCATGAGTCATCCGCGACCCTGCGCCCCCCGTCCAGCGGCCGCGATTCTGCGGCAAAGGTGGCGACGGGCGGTGCTGTCACACGGGTGGCGATGCGTCCGCTTTCATTGCCCTCGCCGATCACCGGAGGCACGAGCGCCGCCACCACATTGCGGTTGTCGCGCGCCTGCGAATCCGCCGGGTTTGCAAACAGTACCGCATCGAAATAGGCCCGCGACAGGGCATAATTGCCGGTCGCCGCCAAGGAAAGGCCGCGGTTATAGGTAGAATCGCGGCCTGACGCTGCGAAGGCCGCATCGGCCGCAGGGTAATCACCGCTGCGATATAGCGCTGCACCCCGCACATCCGGGGTGCGGATCAAATGGGCCGCCAGGCCCGGCATCCCGGCCTCCAACGCCAGCTTGCCCAAGGCTTGCGGACCCGCAACCGCAAGCGCCGTCAGTGCCACAGCAAGAACCGCCAGCCTGCGCATCACGCCCCCTTTCCGGCCACACGGCGGCGGAACAGCAGCAGCACCGGCGCCAGCGCCAGCAGCAAAATCCAGCGCCCCATGTCATCAAACACCAATGCGGCGTAGCGGCTTTGGGCCAGCTGTTCCGTGCGGGCAGCAGAGATCTGGTCCAGCAGGGGACGGGGGCTTCGGGCCGGCGCATAGCTGCCACCCCCGATGGCGGCAAGTCTTGACAGGCTTTCCGCATCAGCGGGGGGGGCGTTTTCACCCGTGCCTGCAAGGGGAATACCTTCGGCAGTCAGACCTAAGGTCCACAACCGCGCGCCTTCATTGCGCAGACGTTCCGCCTCCTGCATCGCGCGGGGGGAGACGCCACCGCCATCGGAAATCAGGATCAGATCGGACCCGGCTATGCCCGGTGCTGCGTCATCCGGTGCTGCGTCATCCGGTGCTGCGGGCCCCGAGCGTGCCCCGCTGCTGGTAAACAAATCCCGCGCCGCACCTATGGCTATGTCCGGGCGGCTGCCGCCCACCGGCATCGTGCTCTGGTCCAGCACTGCGATCAGGCTTTGGAGGCTGGACGCATCTGCGGTGGGCGCGCTGGCGACATAGGCATCGGCCGCGTAGACCATCAGCCCCACAGGTCGCCCCTCTGCCTGCTGCAAGATCAGCGCTGCGGCCGCCTGAGCATCGGCAAGGCGGGCCGTCCGCGTGACCGAGGGCGAGAGGTCCAGCATCAGGATCAGCGGGTCGATCTGGTCAAACCCGCCGCCACCCGACCGCAGATAGGCCGGGCCGGACAACGCCAGCGTTATCGCCGCCGCCGCCAGAAATGGCAGCAGTTCCGCCCCGCGCCGCAGACTGGGGGCGACATAGCCCATGGCACGCATCCGCTCCAGCAGCGGTGCTACGATGATCGCCTCCCATCCCCCCGCACCGGGCCGCCGCCAGACCCACAGCGCCAGCAGGGCAACCGGCAGCAGGACCAGCAGCCACCACGGCCGCAACAGGATCATAGCTCCGCCCTCCGGTTCAGCCCGATGCCGAGCGCGGCAACCAGCGCCAGCAGCGCGGGCCAGACCCAGACGGGCTGCGGCAGGATCACCGGCGGGCGGCCCGAGGGGTTCGGCTCGAGCCGGTCCAGATCAGCGGCCATCGCCACCAGATCCTGCATCCCGCGCACACGGTAACTGGTACCCCCCGCCCCTTCGGCAATCGCGCGCAGGGTGGCGGTATCTACCGCGTCGCGCGCCCCGGGCCGGGTTTCCAGATCGTCAGGGCCAAGGGCGATGGTATGGACCCGCACGCCATGACTTGCCGCCAGCGCCGCCACCTGCCGCGCGTCAAGCCGGTTGCTGGTGTCGCGCCCGTCCGACATCAGCACAATCACCCGCGTCTGCGCATCCGACCCGAGAACGCGTTTCAGCGCCAGCCCCAGACCGTCGGCAATAGATGTGGATCGCCCGGTTATGCCGATGGACGCCTCGGTGATGGCTCGGCTGACGGTTGACACGTCATAGGTCGGCGGGGCGGCGACATAGGCACGGTCGGCGAACAACACCAGTCCGATCCGGTCGCCCTGCCGTTCGGCCACAAACCGCGCCGCCACCTGTTTCACGGCAGCAAGCCGAGTGATGCTCTGGCCGTCAAGATCAAAATCCTCGGTCAACATGCTACCCGACATGTCCAGCGCCAAAAGGATGTCGCGCCCTGATGCGGTCAGATCACGCGTGGGGATCAGCCGTTGCGGTCCGGCAAGGGCAGTCACAAGCGCCAGCCACAAGAGCAGGTTCAAGGCGGTATTCACCCGGCGCAAGCCATTGGCAGTGTCACTTGACGCGGCAGCTTCGGCAAGGCTGGCAGGCAGATATATGGCCCCGGCCTCGGGCGACGACGCGGAAAGAAGGCGGCGTGCCAGCAACGGCAAGGGCAGCAGCAGAAACGCTAGCGGAGTGGAAAACTCAAACATGGGCCTCGGCTTTCACCCGCCGGTCAGCCCGGCGAAAGGCGTCACGGATCAGTGGTTCAAGTTGCAGCTCGGGCGGGGTACGGGCGTAAAGCAGCGGCTTGATCTCAGCCGGGACGGTGCCGCCCAGACGGGTCAGCAGACGCGCTTGCGCCAGCAACCGTTCCTGTGGCGGCAAGGTGCGTAGGCGGGCCAACTGGGGCTCCAGCACCGCGCGGGGCCGACGGGTCAGTACCGGACGGATCACGGCGTGGATCGCAAGCGCCAGCAGTAGACCCAGACCAAAGGCCGCCAGCACTTCTGGCCAGCCAAGCGCTGCAAAGGCTTCGGGAAGGCGGGGAGGGTGCAGGTCGCGGACAACATCAAGGATCATGCGACCTGCCCCACGCTGCGGTCTGTCAGGATGCGTTCCACACCGACACCCATCTGCTTCAGCCGGTCAACCAAAGCGGCGCGCCGTGCTGGCAGGTTAGCAAAGCCACCGCGGGCCGCGAGGCCGGCTGCAGTGCGGTACGGCAAACTGCCACGCGGGGGGGCGAGTTCAAACGGGTCCTGCATCAGGAACAGCCGCAGCGGCCCTCGTCGCAGGATCGCGCCCAAAGCGGCATCGAACCCCGGCCCAGGTTGATCCAGCGCCGAGGCCAAAAGGATCGTTGCCCCCCGTGGTGCCAGCCGCGCGGCGCGGATCAGGTCGGCGTCCAGATCGCGCACCGGCGCGAGCAGCGACTGCCCAGCCACCGTATGACCCCGCGCGAGGCACCCTGCCACCCGCGCCATGCCCTGG
>JANNNF010000170.1:0-7720 GCA_031398405.1 Rhodobacterales bacterium
CCAATGAACTGGGCGACAAATTCATTCTCGGGGCGTTCATACAGGGTCAGCGGGCTGCCCACCTGCGAAATTCCACCGCCTGCCAGCACCACAATCCGGGTGGCCAGCGTCATGGCCTCGACCTGATCATGGGTCACATAGATCATGGTGGAATTGGGCATCGCCTCTTTTAACTGGGCAATCTCGATGCGCGTCGCCACACGCAAAGCCGCGTCGAGGTTGGACAGCGGCTCGTCAAACAGGTACACCTTGGGGTCGCGCACGATGGACCTTCCGATGGCCACCCGCTGCCGTTGACCACCAGACAAGGCTTTTGGCAGACGGTCAAGGTATGGTGTCAGTTGCAAGGTCTTGGCTGCCCGTTCCACTGCGGCCTTGATCTCGGCATCCGACTTCTTGGCAATTTTCAAAGCAAACGACATGTTATCACGCACGGTCATATGCGGGTACAACGCATAGCTTTGAAACACCATCGCGATGCCGCGCTGCGCGGGGGGCACGTCATTCATCCGCACGCCGTCAATGTTGAAATCGCCGCCCGTGATCCGTTCCAACCCGGCAATCATCCGCAGCAGAGTGGATTTACCGCATCCCGACGGTCCGACAAATACGATCAGCTCACCCGTCTTGATATCAAGGTTGATGTCTTTCAACACCTTAACCTCGCCATATGCCTTTTCGACATTGACCAGTTTAAGATCAGCCATGGTATTCCCCCCTCAGACCTTCCGGGCCAGACACAAACCCCACGAACCCAGACGTAAACTGCCGTCCGGCGCGGGTGACGTGCTGCCCAGATTTTCCCCAATTCTCTGCCAACTGCCCTGCGGCATCTGGATTTCCGCCGGCTCGTCGCTCAGATTGAAGGCGCAGAAAATCGCCCCGTCGCCCCGCATGAAACTGACCACCTCTCCCAAAGCGGTCACCCCGCTTTGCGCCCCTGCCCGCAGGTCGGGCTGGCCGCAGCGGAATGCCAAAACGGCCCGGTAATGTTCCAGCATGGATGCCGGATCACCCGCCTGCACCGAAACAGCCCGCCCCAAATGCGGCGCGGTCACTGGTAGCCATGGTTTGGCCGTGCTGAAGCCACCCGTGGCATTGTCGCGCGCCCAGACCATCGGCGTGCGGCAGCCATCGCGGCCTTTGAATTCAGGCCAGAACTGGACGCCGTATGGGTCTTGCAGGTCTTCAAACGCCACATCAGCCTCTGGCAGACCCAACTCCTCACCCTGATACAGGCACACCGACCCGCGCAGGCACATCAGCAAGGTCGCGTAAGTTTTTGCAGCGTTCTCAGAAAGGCCCCACCGCGTGACATGGCGCACCGTGTCATGGTTGGAATAGGCCCAACACGGCCACGCATCGGGTGCGGCATGGGCCAGACGATCAAACGTCTCGGCAAGACCTGCCGCCGTAGCGCGTTTGGGTTGCAGCAATTCAAACGGATAGCACATCTGTACCTTGTCACCGCCCGAGGTATACTCGGCCATGATCTCTAACCCGCGCTGCGCATCGCCCACTTCACCCACCGCAGCGGCATTGTAGGGGTCAAGCACCGCGCGAAATTTACGAAGAAATTCAAGGTTTTCCGGTTGGTTCTTGTCAAACAGATGCAACTGATGATTGTAGGGGTTGACCGACGGTGCGATCGAGTTGTTGCGCAACTCGCGCGGAAGTGGCGGGTTGTCGCGCAAGTATTTGTCGGCAATATAGAAATTGATGGTGTCCAGACGAAAGCCGTCAACCCCGCGTTTCAACCAGAACCGTGCCACATCCAGCAGCGCGTCTTGCACTGCATCGCAATGGAAATTCAGATCGGGCTGGCTGGTCAGGAAGTTGTGCAGATAGTACTGCTCACGCCGGGTATCCCAGGCCCAGGCCGACCCGCCAAAGATCGACAGCCAGTTGTTGGGCGGCGATCCGTCGCCTTTGGGTTCGGCCCAGACGTACCAGTCGGCCTTTGCATTGGTGCGATCCGCCCGACTTTCGACAAACCACGGATGCGCGTCCGACGAGTGCGACAGCACCAGATCAATCATCACCCGCAGGCCCAGACCATGCGCCCGCGCCACCACGGCATCGAAATCGGCAAGGCTGCCAAACATCGGGTCAACGTCACAATAATTGCTGACGTCATAGCCGAAGTCTTTCATCGGACTGGTAAAAAATGGGCTGATCCACACCGCGTCCGCCCCCAAATCGGCGATGTGATCAAGCCGCTGCACAATGCCGCCCAGATCGCCGATCCCGTCGCCATTGCTGTCCTGAAAACTGCGGGGATAGATCTGATAGATCACCGCCCCGCGCCACCAATCCTTGTCCGCCGCCAACACTGTTCCTGCTACCTTGCTCATCTCGCTCACTTACTTCACCGAACCCGCCAGCAACCCGCGCACGAGATACTTTTGCATCGCAAAAAACACCAGCAATGGCACCGCGATAGAGATAAACGCCGCCGTGGCCAGAATTTCCCAATCCCCGCCGCGCGACCCCATCAGGCCAGACAGCCGCCCCGTCATCACCAACTGGTCTTCGGTATTGCCAAGGAACACCAGCGCGACCAGCAGGTCATTCCACGTCCACAGGAACTGGAAGATGGCGAAAGACGCCAAAGCCGGAAAGGACAGCGGCAGGATGATTTTCAGGAAAATCTGGAAATCAGTCGCCCCGTCAACGCGAGCAGATTCAATGATTTCACGCGGCAAACCAACCATGTAGTTGCGTAAAAGATAGACGGCGAGGGGCAAGCCAAAGGCCGTATGCGCCAGCCAGATGCCGATATAGCTTTTGCCGATACCGATGCTGTTGTGAAACTTCAAAAGCGGTATCAGTGACAGTTGCAGCGGCACCACCAGCAGCCCCACCACAATCGCAATCAGCAAGGCACGGCCCGGAAACTCCATCCACGCCAGCGCATAGGCCGCGAAGGCCGCCACGAGGATCGGGATGATGGTGGCAGGAATGGTGACGGTCAGGGTGTTCAGAAACGACCTTCCGATGCCCTCGGCCTGCAAAACCCGGCCATAGTTTTCGATGGTCAGGCGCGGCGGGGTCGAGGTGGTCACAAAAAACCGCTCGCCCCGGGTGCCTTCAAACGCTGTGGCAGAAGACAAACGGTACGTGCCATCGCCGTTTACCACCAGATCATAGCCATCGCTGGTTTTCACAGCTGTGCCAACCGGATTGGCGGCAGGGGCCTTGGATGTGGTCCCAAAGGCCGACACTGTACCCCCTTGGCCGTCTTCGAACACTTTGCCGGAAATGACGAACTGACCGCCCTCCTGCACCGCCGTGTCGGGGGCACTTGCTCGCACCTGCACCGCCTGTTCGGCGGCAGAGGTGGCCTTCCACCAGCCAGAGGCCGAAATCTGATCGCGGTCGCGGAAGGATGACACGAACAACCCAAGCGTCGGCAGCAGCCACAGGATCACCAGCAAGGCCGCAGAGATGTTGACGACCCAGGTGAGGCTCGATTTGGTGCCAGCGATGTTGTCCATCTCAGCGCATCTCCTTGCGGGCGTTACGGATGTTCCAAACCATTACTGGCAGCACCAGCAGCATGATCACTAAGGCGACGGCGGAGGCCTTGCCGGTTTCCCCAGATGTGAACTGCAAATTATACATCATGTTGCCAAGCACTTGCGTGCCCCATTGGCCGTTGGTCATGGCGTACACAATGTCAAACACCTTCAACACGGTGATGGTGATCGTGGTCCAGACCACCAGAATGGTGCCCCACATCTGCGGGATCTTGATCTTGAAGAAAATCTGCAAGGGACTGGCCCCGTCCAGAATGGCGGCCTCAATCGTTTCCTCGGGAATGCCCCGCAAAGCGGCGGACAGGATCACCATGGCAAACCCGGTCTGCACCCAGACCAGCACGATCATCAAAAGGAGCGAGTTGACGCCGGGATTGGTCAGCCATGTCTGCGGTTGGCCGCCGAAATAGACGGTAATGGCATTCAGGATGCCGATTTGTTCCTGCGCGCCATCGCGAAATTCATAGACCAGCTTCCAGATCACCGCCGCACCGATCATCGAAATGGCCATCGGCATGAAGATCATCGCCTTGGCAAAGTTGCCCCAACGAATGCGGTCGGTCAGCGCGGCGGCAAGCAGGCCGAACATGGTGGAGAGCGCGGGCACAACCACCAGCCACAGCATGTTGTTGACCATAGATTCACGGAACTTCTCGTCCTTGACCATCCAGACATAGTTGGCGGCCCCGACGAAATCGTCGCCTTCCTTGTCCATGAAGGAATAATAGATCGACACGAACACCGGATAGACAAGGTAGACGGTCAGAATGATGATCGCGGGCAGCAAAAACAACCACGGCCGGATCATGTTGGCGAGGGTAATGTTGGCCCCGGCACGCTCGCCGCGGCCAGGAAACATCGCATCCAGTGCCATGTTGGACAAAAAGAAATATCCGATGCAGCCGACGACCCCAACGACAATGGTCACGGCCGCCATCAAGAACTGCTGCATAAGATATCCTCCCGGATGAAGTCCCCGGCTCTGGCGCGGGGCGCGGCGCGGTTAGGTCCGCAGCGTGCAAGCAGTGGGTCCGCCGCAAGACAATACCTGCGGCGGGCCGTTTCAGGTTACTTCAGGCCATCCCATGTGGCCTGAATGGCGTCACCCACTTCAGCCGAGGTTTTGCCGCCAACATAGTCAACCATGCCGGTCCAGAACACACCGGCCCCGATCGCGCCCGGCATCAGGTCAGACCCGTCAAACCGGAAGGTGGATGCGTTCAGCAGAACGTCGCCCAGCTTTTTCAGCGTCGCGTCGGCATAAGCCTCGGGATTGACGCCCTTGTGCGGAGTCAGGAAGCCTGACTGCGACATCCACACTTCATGTGCCAACGGTGATTGCAGGAATTCCATGAACGCCTGTGCCACCGGGCTGTCCTGGGTGATCACGAACAACGTGCCCGCGCCAAGAACCGGCTTGCCCAGATCTTTCGCTGCGTAAGACGGGAAGTAGAAGAAATCCGCGTCCTCGCCCACAACCGTACCTTCTGGGAAGAACGACGGAATAAAGCTGGCCTGACGATGCATGTAACAACCCGGAGGCGACGCAAACAGGCCCTTGGGGCTGTCACGGAAATCGGTGGACCCGACAGCACCGGCACCACCTTGCACGTTGGCGTCCGTCTTGGAGAACCAGCCGAAATCGTCAATGGCGGCCAGCACCTTGGGGTCGTTGAACTTCAGCTCGTTCTTGACCCAGGCGTCATAATCTGCGGGTGTGTTGTTGCGCAGCATCATGTCTTCAACCCAGTCGGTCGCGGGCCAGCCGGTCGCAGGTCCTGACCCCAGACCGATGCACCATGGCGTGCCGCCATCAGCCACGATCTTTTCGGTCAGGGTTTTAAGATCTTCCATCGATTCAGGCACGGTGTAACCCGCATCCTCGAAGTTCTCGGGGTTGTACCAGACCAGCGATTTCACATCGACTTTGTAGAAAAAGCCGTACAAAGCCGAGTTGCCATCCGGGCCCTCAAAGGTGGACAGATCAACCCAGGATTGACCGGCGGCATAGTTTTCCTTGATCCAGTCGGCGGTCGCCTGCGGCAGGGCGGTCAGCTTACCGCGTTTGGCCAGATCGGCGGCAAGACCGGGCTGCGGCACCACGGCGATGCCGGGCGGCGAGCCTGCCTCGACATCAATCATCACACGCTGTTCAAAACCGTCACCACCGGTGTATTCAACATTGGCACCGGTCGCCGCGTTGAAATAGGCGATGACCGAGTTGAACAATTCCTGGTCAATTCCGCCCCACGGACCGTCGATCCGCAACGCCTGACCAGAGAAATCTTTGGCATCCCATGCGTCATAGGATGCCCAGTTAAAGCGGGCGTCCTCGCCGGGCTTGTACTTAAGGTCTTGCGCGTTTGCGCCGCCCGCGAACAACGCCAGCGCCGCAGCACTGACGAACAGTTTGGTTTTCATTGGCAATCCTCCCGATTCCCCCGCCCTCTGACGGGGCATCCAACCTATACCGGCAGGCATGATTGCGGGCAGGCCGCAGAATCAATCCCAAACCGCTTTGGTTGGCGAACAATCACTGAAACCAAAATGCAAGTCAATCCAAAGCGCCGCTGATGTTTCCAAAAGCCTTATTTCGCAGGCGCAGCATTTTGCGCAATCGTTTTTAGGCGATTGTGGAATGGCTTTGACCTCGGCTTCCCTGCCGCTTAGGATCACGCCGATTGAAACCGGTTTGGAAGATGAAGCGCCCATGAACCTAAAAGAGCTTTCCGCCAAGCTGGGCTTGTCGCCCACGACGGTCAGCCGGGCGCTGAATGGCTATCCCGAGGTGAACGAGGCCACCCGCGAACGCGTGATGGTGGCGGCAAAGCGGCACAATTACCGCCCCAACACCCGGGCAATCCGCCTTGCCACCGGGCGCGCGATGGCAGTCGGCCACGTCATCCCAATTGCGACACGGCATGAAATCGTCAACCCCGTGTTCGCCGATTTTATCGCAGGTGCGGGGGAAACCTACAGCCGCAATGACTATGACATGCTGCTGTCGGTGGTGCCTGATGAGATGGAGGAAGACACCTACCGGGGGCTGAAATCCAAGGGCAACGTTGACGGCGTCATCGTGCATGCGCCGCGCATGAATGACCCGCGTATTCCGTTGTTGCATGAAATTGGCCTGCCCTTTGTGGTGCATGGCCGGGCTACGGGCACCGAATTGCCCTATTGCTGGCTTGACGTGAACAACCGCAGGGCGTTTCAGCGGGCGACCGAGTTCCTGCTGGACCTTGGCCATATTCGCCTAGGTCTGGTCAACGGGCTGGAATTCATGGACTTCGCCATCCGCCGCCGCACCGGATACACTGATGCGCTGCGCGACCGGGGCATCGCCGTTGACCCCGAGTTGATGTTTTCGTCCGAGATGACTGAGATTTCTGGCTACCGTGCCGCGAAAGCCTTGCTGTGCCTGCCAAAACCCCCGACCGCCATTCTTGCGGCCTCGATGATATCCGGCATGGGCGTGCGCCGTGCGATTGAAGAACGCGGGCTGGTGATGGGGCGCGATGTGTCGGTCATCATCCATGACGACGACCTCAGCTACATGAAAAACGGCGAGGATTTGCCGCTGTTCACCGCCACACGGTCTTCGGTGCGCGAGGCGGGCCGTCTGGCGGCAGAAATGCTGCTGAACGTCATAGCCAACCCCGACGCAGGCCCGCAACACCGCCTGCTGGAGGCCGAACTCATCATCGGCCAGTCCAGTGGCCCCGTCCCCAAATAATTCCGAGGCTCAAGATGCTCCCTGCCCGCGCGACGTTCCCCGAAGGCTTTTTGTTCGGCACCGCCACCTCTGCCTATCAGATCGAAGGCCACGCCCATGGCGGGGCTGGCCGCACCCATTGGGATGATTTTGCCGAAACCCCCGGCAATGTGGTGCGGGCGGAAAATGGGGCCACGGCCTGCGACCATTACCACCGCTGGCCGCAGGATCTGGACCTGATCCAGGGGGCCAATCTTGATGTCTACCGCTTTTCCGCATCATGGGCGCGGGTCGTGCCCGAAGGTCGGGGTCCGGCCAATAAGGAAGGCCTCGATTTCTACGATCGCCTGATCGACGGCATGCTGGAACGCGGCATCAAGCCCGCCATCACGCTTTACCATTGGGAACTGCCATCGCCCCTGGCCGATGCGGGCGGCTGGCGCAACCGTGATATCGCGGGCTGGTT
>JANNNF010000489.1:0-4512 GCA_031398405.1 Rhodobacterales bacterium
TTGGCGGCGAGGGGGGTGGCGGTGGTCTATGCGGCACCGTCGCAATTGCGCCTGCTGGTAGAGGCAGGGGGGCCGGTTTGCCCTGCGCTGCGGGTGATTTTGGTGGGTGGGTCCAAGCTGGACCCTGGTCTGGTGGCTGACCTGCGGGCCATGGCGCCAACCGCACGTGTGGCGGAGTTTTATGGTGCGGCAGAGGCGAGTTTCATTACGCTGGCGGATGCTTTGACGCCGGCAGGATCGGTGGGTCGGGCTTACCCGGGGGTGCAGATTGACGTGCGGGGGGGGCAGATCTGGGTGCGCAGCCCCTATCTGTTTCAAGGCTATGCTGGCACCGATCCGGGCGGCGCTAAGTGGGACAACGACTGGCTGTCGGTGGGGGAAATGGGGCGGATGGAGGAGGGGTATCTCTACCTGTCAGGCCGCGCCGGGCGGATGGTGACAGTCGCCGATCAGAACGTGTTTCCTGAGGAAATCGAGGGGTTTATGGTTGGTTTGCCGGGGGTGTCGCGGGTGGCGGTTCTGCCAAGGGCCGATGCAATGCGGGGGCGTGTGCTGGTGGCGGTGGTCATCGGCGATGCGGCTTGTGAGGCGGCAATTCTAGCAGCGGTGCGGGCGCAGTTCGGGCCATTGAAGTCCCCGCGAGCGCTGATCTGGCGCACAGACTGGCCGGTCTTGGCGTCTGGCAAAACCGACTTGCGCACCCTCTCGCAGGTCCACACATGACGTTCATCATCGCCGCAAGACGCAGCGCCATAGTGCCGCGAGGCGGGCCATTTGCGCGGCTGTCGATTGAGGAACTGGCGGCCCCTGTGCTGCTTGGTTGCCTTGCAGATGCGGGGATTTCTGGGACCCAAGTGGATGAGTTGATCGTGTCGAACGCGCTTGGTGCGGGCGGCAATCCGGCGCGGCGGGTGGCTTTGGCGGCGGGTTTGCCCGACCGAGTTGCGGGGCTTTCGATTGACCGGCAATGCGTGGGGGGCCTTGATGCGCTGCTGATCGCGCGGGCGATGGTCGCCTCAGGGTGCGCTGAGGTGGTGCTGGCGGGCGGGGTGGAAAGCTATTCCCGCAGGCCGTTGCGCTTGCGTACGGACCCGGATGGCGGGACGGCGGTGCCCTATGACCAGCCGCCGTTTACACCGTGGCCGGACCGCGAGTTGGGTATGGCGCAGGCGGCGGATGCTCTGGCGGCGCGGTTGGGGATAGCCCGGTCAGTGCAGGATGATTGGGCGGTGCGCAGCCATGCGCGCGCCTTGCGGAATATGGCGCAGATCATTGAGATTGCAGGGATTACCAGTGATCCGTTCACTCGTCTTTTGACCCCGGCCACAGCCGCGCGGGCGAGGGTAATCACCGGAACCATCACCGCCGCCAATGCCGCAGTCGCCGCAGACGGAGCGGCGTTTTGCCTGGTTGTATCGGCGCGCATGGCTGCCAAAGCCGGGCGGGCGATGCGGATTGTGGCGGGGCGGACCTTGGGCGCGGACCCTGCCGAACCGGGGTTGGCCCCTGTGCCCGCGATTGCAGCCGCCTTGGCCGACTGCGGTCTGCGCGCCGCCGATCTGACGCTGGCCGAAGTGATGGAGGCTTATGCGGCGCAGGCCATCGCCTGTGTTCAGGGCGCAAGGCTGAACCCCGAGATGGTCAACAGCAACGGCGGGGCTTTGGCGCGAGGGCACCCGATTGGGGCCTCGGGGGCGGTTCTTGCGGTGGGGGTGTTCCATGACCTGCGGGCAGGTCATGGGTTGGCGGCCATTGCGGCTGCGGGGGGCCTGGGGACGGCGGTTATTTTCGGAGTTTAATCACGCCCCCACCAGAGTTAAGCGCGCGACAGCAGCGCGCCGGGGCGCATCCGGGCGATGCCTTGGGTGATGAACCCGGCCAGAACCGCCTTTACCACATCGCCCGGAAGGTAGGCAAAGCTGATCACGGTGGCCTCGGCCCAAGTCTTGCCCAGCATCACCGAAAGCCCAGCAATACCGAATAGATACAACACTGCGATGCCTCCCAGTACCGACGCCGCCGAGGCCGCCAGACCCACAGGCAGGCTGGTGTTCTCAACAATCCAGCCGATGACGAAGGCGGCAATCGGGAAGCCGATCAGGAAACCGACCGATGGCCCGGCAAACACGCCAAGCCCACCCCGCCCTCCGGCCAGCAGCGGCAGGCCAACGGCGACCAGTGCCAGAAACAACAACACGGCCAAAGCCCCGCGCTTGGCCCCCAGTACCGTCCCGCACAGCATGATCCCCAGCGATTGTGCGGTGATTGGCACGCCTGCCGCAAGGTCGATGCGTGGCACAAGACCCAGCACGGCGATCAGGGCGGCGAATAGTGCGATGTGGGTGAGGTTGCGTTCCATGGGGTCTCCTGTTGTTCCCTGCGCTGCCTTAGCCCGCGCCTCCCCTTGCGCGCAAGGCCTCTGCCACCTGGTCGGCGTCGTCCAAAGCGGCGAGGGTGGCGGGGGTCAGGATGCGCCAGCCGGGGCGGCGGGGCGACCGGGCCCGCCAGCTTTCGCGGATTTGGCCCATGCGGTCGGACAGGGTCGGGATAAAACGGATGGTCAGGGCAATGGCAAGGGCCAGCGTGGCGGGGTTCAGGACCCGTCGCAAGGGGCGGGCCAGTTTGGTCAGCACGTCGATCATATCGGACAGGCGGGTGGTCATGGTCACAAGGTTTGCCAGCATCACGACGATGATCAGCCGCAGCAGGATGACGATGCCTTGGGTCAGATCATCGGTGATCAGGTGCCACAGGGCGACGATGACCACGAAGGGGATCAGGGGGCGCAGCAACAGGATGGCGTGGCGCAGGAACTCTGCACCGCCCGTTGCCGTCAGCGCGGTTGCTGCGGTCAATGCCACAGCCAACGGGGGGATCGTACTGGCCCAGAACAGCAGGATCGTCGCGCCACACAGCGCCGCCAGTTTGGGCCCCGCGCGCAAGCGGTGGAAGGCGGTTTCAACCGGTGAGGTCAGTGTCAGCATCGACATCCCCGATCCGGTTCATGGCGGCGGTGAAGGCTGGGATCACTTCGGCAGGCGGACCATCCGCATGGATGCGCCCCTGATCCAGCCACAAGAGACGGTCGGACGCGGCAAGGCTGGCCGGGTCATGGCTGATGGTGATCAGCCGCTGCGGCACTTGCGCCAGACGGCGTTGAAGGCGCTGAACGGTGGGCAGATCAAGGCCCGCAAAAGGCTCATCCAGCAGGATCGTCGCGGGGTTCATCAGCAGGATCGACAACAGGCACAGATAGTGGCGCTGACCTTGGCTGAGGGTGGTGACGGGTGCCTTTGCCCAATGGCTGCGACCCTCTGTCGTCAGAGTTTGTGCCACAGTTTCAGCGGCTTGGGTGGCCGATTGGCCAAGCTGACGCAGACCGAAGGCCAATTCCTCTTCGACCGTGGGGAACAGGATCTGATGGTCGGGGTTCTGGAACAGGATGCCGACGTGAGGCAGGATTTCACGGCGGCGGGCGGGGTCTTTTCCATCAATCCTGACCGTGCCTGTGGTCGGGGCGATCAACCCTGCCAGCAATCGCAGCAGCGTGGTCTTGCCCGATCCGTTCTGTCCAAGGATGCCGATGCGCTTTTCATGCAGGTGCAGCGTCAGCGGCGGCAGGATCACCCGCCCGGTCAGCGTGACCGACGCGTTTACAAGTTTGATGCCGGAAGGGTCGTCTGGGGGGGGCATCGCGCACCTTTGGTCGGGGACAGGGCTTTGTAGCGGGCGATGGTGGGGAAGGGTAGGGTGGGTTTTTGGCCCACCCATTGGCCCCTAGGCGCCGCTGCTCTGCTTGGCAAAGCCTGCCGCACGCATCTGGTCCAAGGTCATTGAGGTGGTCAGCATGGCAGGGTCCAGCCGTAATTCGATGATCGCGGGCAGACCTGACGCTTTCGCGCGGGCAAAGGCTGCCGGAAAATCGGCCTGATCCGTGACCAGTTCACCATGCCCGCCATAGGCGCGGGCGAGCGCGGCGAAGTCGGGGTTGGCAAGGTCGGTGCCCGACACCCGTCCGGGGTATTCCTTTTCCTGATGCATCCGGATCGTACCATAGCGCCCGTTGTTGGCGACGATCACGATCACCGCCGCGTTGTGCTGCTTGGCGGTGGACATCTCATTCAGCGTCATCTGGAAACAGCCGTCGCCTGCCATGCAGACCACGGTTCGGTCGGGGTGGGTTATCTTGGCCGCAACGGCGGCAGGAAAGCCGTACCCCATGGATCCAGACGTGGGGGCAAGCTGGGTGCCGGTCTGGCGGAAGCGGTAATAGCGGTGCAGGAACGCGGCATAATTTCCCGCGCCATTGGTGATGATGGCGTCATGCGGCACGTTCGCGGCCATCCAAGTGATGACCTCCTCCATCCGCACATCACCGGGGGTGGATACCGGTTTTTGCCATCCTTCATAGTCGGCACGGGCTTGCGCGGCCCACGCGGCCCATGCGCGATCATTGGGGGCGGTGGTCGCAGCAAGGGCTGTCACCATCACCGGGGCGGGGGCGGCAACCGA
>JANNNF010000508.1:0-2418 GCA_031398405.1 Rhodobacterales bacterium
ACCAAAGCGCCAGAGGAACGGGCGGCATCCAGTGTCGCCAGAATTTCATCATCGCGCAGCCGCAGCCCCTCATAAGTCATAAAAACCTTGAGCGAGGTATAGCCATCCTCCACCAGCGCCGGGATCTCTTGGCCCAGCACGTGGGGTGTCGGGTCAGTGACGATCAGATGGAAGCTGACATCGGTCAGGCATTGCCCCTCGGCCAAGGCGTGATAGGCGGTCAGGGCCTCACGCAGGCTTTGCCCCTTTTGTTGCAGGCAAAACGGCAAAATCGTGGTGTTGCCACCAAACAAGGCCGAGCGGGTGCCGCTGTGAAAATCATCCGCCATCACGATGCCATCGCCCGAAGGCTGCGCCAGATGCACATGGCTGTCGATGCCGCCCGGCAGAACGTAAAGGCCTGTCGCATCAACCTCTTGGCGGCCTGCTGCCAGGTTTTCGCCAAGGATTACGATGCGGCCAGCCTGCACCCCAATATCGCAGCAAACCACGTCAGCGGCGGTCACGACGGTGCCGCCGCGCACGACCAGATCAAACATGGCCTAGCCCACCTTTCGCAAGATCTCATCAAAGGCCGTGCACAGGTGGTCCACCTCTTCCAGCGTGTTGTAATGCACCATGGAAACCCGCAAAAGCCCGCCATCACGCATTTCACCCGCCGACTCAACCAGACGGCGCGCGTGGAAATCCCCGTGGCGGATGGCGATCTTGTGGCTGTCCATCGCCTTGGCCACCGCCGCAGAATCGCGCCCGTCAAAGCGGAACGCCACGGTTGGAATGCGGTTTGACCCTTCGTTGCGCGTCGTGCCAAACACGGTGCAATCGTTGCGCTGCGTCAAATAGGACAGCAGACTGCCGACCAAGGCATCCTCTTGCGCGGTGATTGCGGCAAAGCCCTGCTCCAGCTTGTCGCGTGCACTGCCGCTGCTGCCAAGACCCGCGAAATAATCGCGGATGGCCACCACAGAATACGCGCATTCATAGCTTGCGTTGCCCGGCTCCAGCTTTCCCGGCACTTTGTCCTTGCCGTAAAAGTAGTGATAGAGCGTGTCCAACTCCAACAAAAGATCGTATTTCCCATACATGACAGCATAGTGCGGGCCGTAGGTCTTATAGAGGCTGAACACGTAATAATCGACATCCCAGGCTTGCACGTCGATGGCACGGTGCGGCGCATAGGCCACCGCATCGACGCAAATGCGCGCGCCGCGCTCGTGCACGAAACGGGCGAAGTCGGCGATGGGGTTCATTTGGCCCAGGATGTTGGAAACATGGGTAACTGCCACCAGCCGCGTGCGGTCGGTCATCAGCGGTGCCAGATCCGACAGCTCCAGATTTTGCGTCTCTTTGTTCAAAGTCCAGACTTTGATGACGATGCCAAATTCCTGCAAGGACATCCACGGGCCGATGTTCGATTCATGGTCCGAAATCGTCACGATGATCTCGTCACCAATGGCCAGCTGGCTGCGCATCGCGCGCGCAAGGTTTTGCAGCAAAACCGTGGTCGAGGGGCCAAAGACGATTTCCTCAGGCCGCGCCGCATTCATCACCGTGGCCGCCGCATCGCGGCCTTGGCGCAGGGCATCGGCGGCGGCAAGCGAGACGTCATAACTGCCGCCGATCTGGACGTTCCGCTCGATCATGAATTCGGTCATCCGCTCGACCGCGCCTTTGAGGATCTGCGAGCCACCGGCATTGTCAAAAAGGGTCCAGCCGCGGGCAAGGCCCGGAAAATGCTTGCGCACCTGCGTCAGATCGAGTGTCGAGGAAGTCATGGAATGCTCCGGTTCAAGGGGTCAATGGTTCAGCACAGCGCCAAGGAAATTGCGCGTGCGTTCATGTTGAGGGTGGTCGAAGATTTGCGCCGGCGTGCCGATTTCCACCACCACCCCGCCATCCATAAAGACGACACGGTCAGCGACCTGGCGCGCAAAGCCCATCTCGTGGGTCACGACCACCATGGTCACGCCCGTGCCCGCCAGTGATTTCATCACGTCCAGCACTTCGCCCACCATCTCTGGGTCCAGCGCGCTTGTCGGTTCGTCAAACAGCATCACCTTGGGGTCCATCGCCAAGGCGCGGGCTATGGCCACGCGTTGCTGCTGGCCGCCCGACAGCTTGCCGGGGTATTTCTCGGCCTGCGCCTCGATCCCCACCCGCGCCAGCAGGGCGCGCGCACGGGTTTCCGCTTGGGCCGGCGATACACCGCGCACCCGCATCGGCGCCAGCATTACATTGCGCAACACCGTCAAATGCGGGAACAGGTTAAAAGATTGAAACACCATGCCGACATCGGCGCGCACCTTTTCAAGGTTGCGCCCCGCCTCGACCGGCACCCCACCCACACGAATAAGGCTGTCGGCCTCAAACCGCTCTAACAGGTTGATGCAGCGGATCAGCGTGGATTTTCCCGAGCCC
>JANNNF010000511.1:0-4195 GCA_031398405.1 Rhodobacterales bacterium
TCCCGGCACCCGGTGGCGTCAGTGCCGCAAACCCCGGCTCGGAAGACGCACGCGGCCCCACCCGCTCGATACGGACCCGCAAGTCGAACCACGCCGCCTGCCCCGTCACCGGGTCAGAGTTGGCATAACGGTGGCCATCGCCCTTTTCGGGCAGCAGTTCGGATATCAGATGGTTCAGCAAGAACCCCTCCACCGCCTCGGGTGCGTCCGCCGCCAATCCCCACGCGCCCTTGCGCTTGCCAATAGCGTTCCACGTCCAGACCGTGTTTTCATTCAACGCCGCCATATGCGCCACCGGCACCACGATCACCCCGGTGGGCGAGGTGACGCGGGCATAGTCGCCCTCGGCAAACCCATGTTCCGCCCAGATTTTCGTCGGCACGAACAGTGCGTTCTTGCCATGAATCTGGCGCAGCCACGCGTTTTGCGACCCCCATGAATGGTACATCGCCATCGGCCTTTGGGTCAGCGCGTGCACAGGATAGCCCTCAGGTGCGGGGGGGGCATACCAGATCGGCAGCGGGTGCATTGCTTGCTTCAAACGCTCGCGCAGATGATCAGGCGGCTGCACCGGCCCATGCCCTTCGGCGGCAAGTTGGAACTTGCGCATCGGCTCGGACCAGATGCTGAACAGGTAAGGCTGGGGGCTTTCGTAAAAGCCCATGTCGACCGCCCAGTCCTGATAAGCGGCGTTCCACGGTTTGTAATAGCTGGCCTGATCTGGCACATGGGCCTGAAAAAACCCACCGTTTTCGATATAGCGCGCCATCTGGTCGGGGTTCGGCGCACCCCGGCCCACCTCGGTTCCGTCGCCGCGAAACCCCATCAACGGCCCGACCCCTGGCTTGCGCTGATGGCTGACAATGTAATCGGCATAGTCTCGGAATTTGGCGCTGCCATCGTCATTCACCATGCCTGGCAAGCCCATCCGCGCGCCCAGATCCAGCAGTACCGATTGAAACCCGCGCACATCGCGGTCAGGTTCGATCACCGGCCAGCGGATCGCATCGCCCGCAGCGCCCGGTTCACTGATCGGACGGTCCAGCAGGCTGATGCAATCATGGCGTTCCATATAGGTGGTGTCGGGCAGGATCAGATCGGCATAGGCCACCATTTCCGACGCATAGGCATCGGAATAGATGATGCGGGGGATCAGATACTCGCCATCTTCACCCTTGTCAGTCAGCATCGCCATCACGGCGGATGTGTTCATCGACGAGTTCCACGACATGTTCGCCATATACATAAACAGCGTGTCGATGCGGTAGGGATCGCCTGCATGCGCATTGGGGATCAGCATGTGCATCAAGCCGTGCGCCGACATCGGGTTGTCCCAACTGAAGGCCTTGTCGATGCGGGCGGGGTTGCCATCGGGTTTCAGGCACAGGTTTTCCGGGCCGCGCACATAGCCCAGATGCGGGCCGGACAGCGGCTTGCCGGGGGTGGTCACGAAATGCGGGGTGGGGTGGGCTTCCACCGGCTTTGGGTAAGGTGGTTTCAGCCGGTAGCCACCCGGAGTTTCCACCGCACCGAGCAATATCTGCAAAAGATGCAGGGCGCGGGCTGTCTGGAAGCCGTTGGAATGGGCGGATATTCCGCGCATCGCGTGAAAGGTGACCGGCCGCCCCGGCATCGACGCATGGGCATTGCCGCGAAAATCGGTCCAAGGGACAGCGACATCAATGGCCTGATTGAACGCCACATCTGCCAGTTCCGCGGCCAGTTGCCGGATGCGCAGGGCGGTAATTCCGGTGCGCTCCGACACGTTTTCGGGCGCATATTCGGGGGCAAGATAGGTTTCCGCCATATGCTGAAACACCGTCCGGTGCCCTTGCCAGACCGCGCCCAGATCGGGCTGCACGCCCTTGCCATCCCACGCGGCGGGGTGCCGGGTGGTTTTGTCGATCACGAAGGGCTGGCTTTCGGCATTCTTCACGAACAGCCCCTTTTCAGGGCCGTCCGTGCTGTTCACCAGCAGCGCCGCGTTGGTGAACTGCGCGAGATATTCAAGATCCACCTTGCCCGCCTCCAGCAGACAATGGATCAGTGACAGGATGAGCAGGCCATCGGTACCCGGCGTAATGGGCAGGAAGTCATCGGCGATGGCCGAATATCCGGTGCGGATTGGGTTAACGGATATCACCCGCGCGCCGCGATCTTTCAACCGGCCAAGGCCGATCTTTAGGGGGTTTGAATCGTGATCCTCGGCCACGCCGAACATGACAAACAACTTGGTGTGGTCCCAATCGGGCTGGCCAAATTCCCAGAAAGCGCCGCCAATGGTGTAGATGCCCGCCGCCGCCATGTTGACCGAACAAAACCCACCGTGCGCAGCATAGTTCGGGGTGCCAAAGGCTTGGGCCCACCAGCCTGTCAGAGACTGTGACTGGTCGCGTCCGGTAAAGAAGGCCAGCTTCTCGGGGGCTGTATCGCGCAGGGGTTTCATCCAGCTGACCGCGATTTCCAAAGCCTCGTCCCACGAGATTTCCTCAAACGCCCCCGACCCGCGTGGTCCAACGCGACGCAGGGGTGCGCGCAACCGGGACGGTGCGGTGATCTGCTTGATGCCCGCGGCCCCCTTGGCACAAAGAACGCCCTTGTTGACCGGATGATCGCGGTTTCCCTCGATATAGCTGACTTTGCCAGACTTCAGATGCACGTTGATGCCACAGCGACAGGCACACATGTAGCAGGTGGTGCGGCGAATTTCGTCCGACACCGGGGGGGACGTGTCAAACACTGGCTGATGCGTCACGCGGCCTCCTCTGCGCGAATGGCATTGGCTTCCCGGGCAATCTGGGCCTCTTCCTGCGCCGGGACTGTCCAGATAGCGACACGAGATTGGCTGTCGTGCAACAAGTGCGCGTTCTGGAGGTTCGCCGCCCGGTCATAGCTGACGCCCATGTAACCCAGCCCGTCAAGGATTGCCGCACGGATGATGGGATCGTTTTCGCCAATCCCACCCGTAAAGGCCACGGCATCAAGGCCCCCCATGGCAGCAATCATGCTGCCCGCGTGGCGGATTGCCCAGTAGCAGAAATGATCCACCGCAAAGCGTGCTTCGGGCGTACCTGCCTCATGGAGACGGCGCATGTCGCTGTGGCCCCCAAGGGCCACCAAGCCGCTGTGATGGTTCAACAACCGGGACGCCCCGTCAATGCCATGAACCTGCGCCAAACGCAGCACAGCATTGCCGTCGATGCTGCCAGACCGGGTGCCCATCGTCAGGCCGTCCAGCGGGGAATATCCCATTGTACTGGCGACAGACTTGCCATTCTGGATCGCGCAGAGCGATGCGCCATTGCCTAAGTGCAAAGCCAACAGCCGATTTGACCGGGCTATCCCCGCCGGTTCATGGACCTTCAGTACAAGGGCTGCGTAGGACAGTCCATGAAAACCATAGCGGCGCAAACCTTCGGTCGGCGCAATGGCATAGCGGGTGGCGACATCCGGGTTGGTGGCGTGAAAGGCGGTATCAAAACTGGCATATTGTGGCAGGTCGGGGGCAAGGGCCGCCAGCGCGCGAATGCCGGTCAGATTGGCCGGGTTGTGCAGCGGGGCAAGGGGAATGCAGGTCTCTATGGCGGCAAGGGTCTGGGGCGTGATCCGGCACGCGCTGATCAGCCCTGCCCCGCCATGCACCACCCGGTGCGCAGCAGCGGTCATTGCGGTCAGCGAGGCCCCTTGGGTCGCGAGCATAGGCAGAACCTGCGCAAAAGCGGCGGCATGGTCAGGTACGACACGCACAACCTTTTGCCCCGCCACCTCGATCTGCGCCGCCCCGCCGATTTCGGTCACCCTAGCCGACAGCCGCTCCACTCCGCCGTCAAACGCCGCCAGTTTCAGCGAGGATGATCCAGAGTTCACGACCAGCAGCATCAGACCACCGCCTTCAACAGCCCGAAACCGGCCAGAACCGCCAGCAGCCCAATGGCAAACACCCGGAAATCCTGCGGATCGGTGCGTAGGAAATGCCGCCCGCCCGCCCAAATGCCAAGCCCGATGATCGGCAGCGACAAAAGGACCGCCCAAGCCGTGTCCCATGTGACCAATCCGTGCCACCACATTACCGGGGCGGTGAAGATATCCAGAATGGCAAAATAAGCGATCAGGGTGGCGCGAAAGACGGCCGCGTTCATGCCTTGGGCGGTGAAGTAGGTGGCGACCGGCAGCCCCGCCATTCCCACCGCATTGG
>JANNNF010000030.1:0-4834 GCA_031398405.1 Rhodobacterales bacterium
TGCACATCATTTTAAAAAACTAAAAAAACGAGGGAGCAATGACTTTAACATCGCCCATTATACGCCTTATCATTATTGACCGATTGTTCGACAATCTGTGATGTGGCTGCACTCGTTTGCACTGCAAGATCGGTGAGGGAGGTCAAGGTAATCGCCATGCCGCCTTGTAGCGCAGGCACATGAAAGGGGCCAGTAGGATGGGCGGTTCCTGCGCGTCAGCGCAGGGTTCGCCCATCCTTGCAGCCGCCCCGGATGTGAAAACCGCCCGACCGGTGATTCCGGGGGATGGGCGAACCCGGCTTTGCCGGAACCGCCCATCCTACAGAATTACCTCGATCAGGCTTGGGCCTTTTGTCGCCATTGCAGGGGCGAATGTGGCCACAAACTGGTCGATGTCGGTCACGCGGGTGGCGGGCACGCCATGGCCATTTGCCAAAGCAACCCAGTCCAACGTAGGATTTTCCACATCAAACATCCGCGCCGAATTGCGACCCGGGGTGGCCCCAACGGCGGTCAGTTCGTCGCGCAGGATCTGATAGCCCCGGTTGGCCAGCAAGATCACGCAGACATCCAGCCCCTCGCGCGCCATCGTCCACAGCGATTGCAGCGTATACATCGCCGACCCGTCGCCTTGCAGCACCACCACCTTACGGTCCGGGCAGGCGATGGCCGCCCCAACCGCGCAGGGCAGGCCAAAGCCGATCGCGCCGCCGGTAATCGCCAGCACATCGTGGCCCCGTGCCGTCATCAGCGGCCCGGTGAAAAACCGCGATGACGATATGCCTTCATCCACCACAATGGCGTCTTCGGGCAGCAGCGCCGCCGTCGCTTGCCCCAGCTTTGGCAGGCTCATCGCCCCCGTGGGCAGATCGGGCAGCGCCAGGGCTGTCCTCTGCTCTGGCCCAAGATCACCCACCCCTGCCGCGTCGCACAGACTTTGCAGCGTCCAGCCGATATCCATGCCCGCGTCGCATAGATCGATGATCCGGCCATCGGGGTTTTCGGGCAGGCTCGGCTTGCCGGGATAGGCAAAGAACCCCGCAGGCCGTGTGGCCCCGCACAGCACCATCACCGGCACATCCGCCAGCAGGGCCAGATTATCCTCGATCCGGTACGCCATCCGGTGCATTCGCACCGCTCCCGCCCCCCGGCGCAACCGCGCGACCAGATAGGGGCACATCAGCCGCGCCCCCGTGGCCTTGGCGAGGCGCGCGGCCAGATCTGGGTTGTCGTCGCGCAAGCCGGGGCCATCCAGCAACAGCACCGCCCCCGGTTCGCGCAACGCGCGCAGGGCGGCGTCCAGTTGTGCCAGGGTCGGACGATGCAGGGCGAGCGCTGCGGGCGCGACTGACGGACCAGAGGCCGCCTCCCACGCAGTGTTGGCGGGCAGGATCATCGTGGCGATCTGTCCGCCGTTTGACCGCGCCGCCTGAAGCGCCGCCGCGCCATCGGTCGCCACATCGGCGGCACAGGCCGATACCCGGCTCAAATGCGATACCGAATTGCTGATGCCCATGGTGTCGCCTTTCAGCGGGGCCTCATAGCGCAGGTGATAGGTCGCGTGATCGCCCATGATGTTCAGCACGCCGCTATGGGCCTTGCGGGCGTTGTGCAGGTTGGCAAAGGCATTGCCAAACCCCGGGGCCAGATGCAGCAAGGTGACCGCAACCTGCCCTGTCATGCGAAAGTACCCGTCCGCCGCGCCCGAGGCCCCGCCTTCAAACAGGCACAGCACACAACGCATATCGGGGTGGGCATCGAGTGCCGCCACAAAGTGCATCTCAGAGGTGCCGGGGTTGGCAAAGCAGGTGGTCACGCCTGATGCCAGCAAAGTTTTGACAAGGGTTTCAGCGCCGTTCATCCAGTATACCTTTGATCGTTTCCGCCATGGGGCGGGATTTGGCGGCGAAATGCAACATCGGTCTGGCAGGAATAGACCGGGGCAGGGCACGCGGTTTGCCACGAACCTTCGGGCTATGCGGCATAAGCCCGGACTTATGCAGGCCGGATTAAACTCTGCGGCAATGGAAAGGCCGTGGTTTTCTGAACTTGCACCCACTGTGCCCGGCGCTGTGTCGGGGCCTGAAAAAGGATTACCTGATGAAACGTCCCCCGCTTGGCCTTTCGCTGATCTGTGTTGCAGCCCCCGTGCTGGCCGAGCCGTCCTGCACCCCAGGTGCACCTGTGAAACCAGTCTGGGAATCGATCAAATCCTTGAGGATGGTGGCGGCAAAGTGCTGTCATTCAAGATTAACGACGGCCAAAGCTATGAAATTTACGGCACCCAAGGATGACAAGAAAACGGAGGTGTTCCTTGACCCGAACACAAGCGCCGAGCTTGGCCGCGCCGAAGGGTGATCCTTGATAACGGTGCTGTCAATCAGGCGGCCCCGCTCTTTACCCGCAAAGCCTGCCATGAGCCTTAGCAATACGCGCCCCAACCAAGATGCCAAAATCAGGGTCTGAGCTATCGGGGTGCGCCCTTTTCATTGGTCGCTGGTGGCCAGCGATCTGCTCACCGAACAGCGCCCCATGCACCGTTCCCTTGGCTATATCGTTGTCGGGTTGGTCGGGTTTCGCCAGATCCGGGCGCTGATCGGCGGGCGGCACGCGCGGTTTGTGGACGTCGTGGCCGGTCCAGTGCGGGTGCTGCGCTATCTGCGCGATATTCTGGCCTTGAGTGAGGATGTGATCGCAGGGCTGGGTGTGGCTGCCAACGCGAAAAACCCTGTCCTGCAAAAGGCAGGGCGGGTGAGTGGCCCCAAGGAACATGGCACAGGGGTCTTGAGTGTTGTTTTGGGAACGGGGTCAGGTGAGGCTGTTCTTGACCTGCAGTTTTCGACCTTGGCTGGCCCCAAGCGGCGGTTTGCCTGGCGTCCGAGACCGCATGTGCAGCCCGCCATCGCAAGGTGGCACGCTCGATTGCGGCTTTTTCCTGCTTGATCTGACGTTAAGTTTGTTGGCATTGCAGACTGCGTAGGCATTGCAGACTGCACCCGCACAGGCAATGCTGCATCACATTCGGCAGGGGCCTCTGGCTACTGACCGAACGCTGTGTCGCCCCTGCCCTTGCCATTCTTGATTTACAGGAGCCTGCCATGACCCGTTCCGTCATCATCGCATCGGGTGTTCGCACCGCAATCGGCAGCTTTGGCGGGGGGCTGGCTTCTGTGTCGCCTGGGGATTTGGGGGCCGATATCGCGCGCGAGGTGATTGCGCGCGCGGGCTGTACCGGGGCTGACATTGACCAGACCGTGATGGGACATGTAATCCATACGGCACCCGAAGACATGTATATCTCGCGCATCGTGGCGCTGCGGGCTGGGGTGCCGGAAACCTCTCCCGCGTTGACGGTGAACCGGCTGTGCGGGTCGGGATTGCAGGCGGTAGTCACCGCGGCGGAACAGATCTTGCTGGGCCATGCCGATATCACATTGGCCGGGGGCGTCGAGGTGATGAGCCGGGCAGGCCATCTGATCACCCAAGGTCGCGTCGGGCACAAGATGGGCGATCTGGCGGCGACCGACATGATGCTGGGCGCGCTGACCGACCCATTTGGCAACGGGCACATGGGGGTGACGGCGGAAAACATTGCGCGGCAGGATGGTATAGACCGGGCAACGCAAGATGGCTTCGCCGTGGAAAGCCACCGCCGGGCCGCGCGTGCGATTGCCGAAGGGCGGTTCGTTGCGCAAATTCTGCCGATCACGGTCAAGAAAAGCCGGTCGGAGGTGGTGTTTGACACTGACGAGCATGTGCGCCCCGACGTGACACCCGAAGATATGTCCAAGCTGCGCCCGGCGTTCAGCAAGGATGGCTCTGTCACCGCAGGCAATGCCAGCGGGATCAACGACGGGGCGGGGGCTTTGGTGCTGATGGCGGCTGACGTCGCCGCAGCACGCGGTGTGGTGCCCATGGCGCGGATTGTGGCCACCGGGTTGGGCGGGGTTGCACCGGGGGTCATGGGGCTTGGGCCCGTGCCTGCGGTCCGGCAAGCCTTGTCGAGGGCAAAGCTGACGGTGGCCGATCTGGCAGTGATCGAGTCGAATGAGGCCTTTGCCGCACAGGCCTGTGCCGTGTCACAACAGCTGGGTTTTGATCCTGCCCGCGTAAATCCAAACGGAGGGGCAATCGCCCTGGGGCATCCGGTGGGGGCGTCAGGGGCGATCATACTGATCAAGCTGATCTACGAATTGCAGCGCAGCGGCGGGCGCTATGGGCTTGCGACCATGTGTATCGGCGGCGGACAAGGCATTGCGGTGATTGTGGAAAACTCTGCTGCCGCCGGTTAACGGATAAGGAGTTTTAGCGAATGCTCCGGCAGGCTTCGGCGAACAGGACGAGTTTTGCGTTTTCGTTGGCGGATCTGGCTGCGGCCAATCCATCGTTTCGCCCTGCATTGCAGGGCACGGGCAGCGCAGCACGACGTCAGTTCGGGCACGACTAAATTCGGCGGGGCCGGATGAAAGAAGTCGAACCGGCAAAGCAAGGGCCTGCGATGATTTTCCAATGCCATGCCCACTACCCGCGTAGAACGCTTCCGGATCTCATGAGCTTTGCTCTGCGCACGGCACCACCGCCCCTAGGGCAGACTGACCCAAAGATCGCCAACTGTTTTCAGACCCCGCTGTCATCGGGCCAAAAGGCTCGTGTTGCGACAAGGACGGACCTTTCGGATCAAACGTCAGGCGGGCACCTGATGGTGATGGTCGATGGGGTTGATGGTCTGGCGACCAAAGCATTCGCGCGTTGTAAGGAACGCTGTTCGCTCAATCGCGTAAAGCAGTCTGAATGCAAGACGGACAGGTAGATGCCCAGTCACAATCGACGCGGC
>JANNNF010000056.1:0-12725 GCA_031398405.1 Rhodobacterales bacterium
AATAATAAGGCACGGTGTGGCAGGCTTCGACGGTACCCGACGACACCGCATCGGCTGCCTCAAGTCCGGGCACCAGCTCGCCCGCCGGGAACACCTGAATGGTGAAATTGCCATCCGTCGCTTCGGACACGAATTTGGACATGGTCTCTGCCGCACCAAAGATCGTGTCCAGTGCCTTGGGGAAAGAGGACGTCACGCGCCAGGTGATCTTGGGCGCTGTCTGCGCCAGTGCCGGGGCGGCCAGAACGGCGGCCCCAGCGGCAACGGTGCCGCCGAGTGCGGCCTTGGTGATAAACGAACGACGATCCATTGCGGTCTCCTCCTCTGTCAGGCCGGGCTTTCTGCACGGCCCCTGTGATTGCATGTCGGAGCCTAGACAGCATTGTGCAGGTTGAGAACTGTTTTCTTGCAACCATTGGAAAGGTGGTAAAAATTACTTACCACCCATTGCCAAGCGCCTGTCTGGTGCCCATATGGCGCGCCCGGCGGCAACTCGCCACACAAATGGTTCGCCGGGCGGCTCACCGAGTCGCCCGAACGCACCCAAACGGCACGCTCCGGCGCCAACCCATGCCCTGCGCAGTGGCAAGTCAACCGACAAGATTTGCATTTATTGCGATAAGATCATCGCAAACGAAATAAAAGACCAAATTTTATGCCCTGCGCGACAGATTAGGTGCGCTTTTGCGGTTGACGCCCCGCATGCATGCCCCTAGTTTCCGCAGAACTGTTCCCATACCTGATCAAGGAACGACGCATGCCGCGTATTCTAGTCATTGTAAGGTCAAGGCGCATGGGCCGGTAACGGTTGACCCTCATCAGGTTCCCATGCGCCCCCGATTGACCATCGGGGGTTTTTTCTTGACCCGGCACCAGACATACCGGCTGCGACCACCAGACAAAGGACACCAGGATGACCGACATGACCCCCGCCCAGACCCTGACCCACACCGCACACCAGACGGCGGCAAAACGCCAGATGACCGGCGCCGACATGGTTGTGCAGGCGCTGAAGGATCAGGGTGTCGAAGTGGTGTTCGGCTATCCGGGCGGGGCGGTACGTCCGATTTACGATGCGATCTTTCAACAAAACGACATTCGCCACATCCTTGTGCGCCACGAACAGGGGGCCATCCACATGGCCGAAGGCTATGCCCGGTCCACCGGCAAACCCGGCGTGGCGCTGGTGACCTCCGGCCCCGGGGCCACCAACGCGGTGACGGGTCTGACCGATGCGCTGATGGACAGCATCCCGATCATCGTGCTGTCAGGTCAGGTGCCCACTTTCATGATCGGCACCGATGGCTTCCAAGAGGCCGACACCGTGGGCATCACCCGCCCCTGCACCAAGATGAACTGGCTGGTCAAGGACACCGACAAGCTGTCGGAAACCATCCATCAGGCGTTCCATGTAGCGACCAAAGGCCGCCCCGGCCCAGTGCTGGTGGATATTCCCAAAGACGTGCAATTCGCCACCGGGGCCTACACGCCGATGGAGGCGACCCGCGTGTCGCATTACCAGCCGCGCACGGTCGGCGACCCCGCCCAGATCGCCCGTCTGGTAGAGATGATGGAAACGGCTGAGCGCCCGTTGTTCTACACCGGCGGTGGCGTGATCAATTCAGGCCTCGCCGCATCGAACACCCTGCGCGATTTCGTGGCCGCCACCGGTTTTCCCGTCACTTCGACCCTGATGGGTCTGGGGGCATACCCTGCGTCCGGTCAGGCCTGGTTGGGGATGCTGGGGATGCACGGCACCTATGAGGCTAACTTGTCGATGCACGGCTGCGATCTGATGATCAACGTTGGTGCCCGCTTTGACGACCGCATCACGGGTCGGGTGAAGGATTTCAGCCCCGGCTCGCGCAAAGCGCATATCGACATTGATCCCTCGTCCATTAACAAGGTGATCCACGTCGATGTGCCGATCGTGGGCGATGTGGGGATGGTTCTGGCTGATGCAATGGCCCTGTGGAAATCACGCGGGTCAAAGGTGAATAAGTCGGCCCTCGCCAAATGGTGGGCGCAGATTTCCGAATGGCGCGCGGTCAAATGCCTGACCTACAAGAACTCCACCACCGTGATCAAACCACAGCACGCCTTGCAACGGCTGGAAGCGCTAACTTTGGGGATGGACCGCTACATCACCACCGAGGTTGGCCAGCATCAGATGTGGGCGGCGCAGTTCCTTGGCTTTGAAGGGCCGAACCGCTGGATGACTTCTGGTGGTCTGGGCACCATGGGCTATGGCCTGCCCGCCAGCATTGGCGTGCAGATCGCCCACCCCGATGCCTTGGTGATCAACGTGGCGGGCGAGGCGTCCTGGCTGATGAACATGCAGGAAATGGGCACCGCGATGCAATTCCGCGCGCCCGTCAAGCAGTTTATTCTGAACAACGAGCGCCTCGGCATGGTGCGTCAGTGGCAAGAACTGCTGCACGGCCAACGCTATTCGCAGTCGTGGTCGGAAAGCCTGCCCGATTTCGTGAAACTGGCGGAGGCGTTTGGCTGCAAAGGCATCCGCATCGACGATCCAGCCGATCTGGACGAAGCGATCAAGGAAATGCTGGCCTACAACGGCCCGGTGATTTTCGACTGCCGGGTGGAAAAGCACGAAAACTGCTTCCCGATGATCCCATCAGGCAAGCCGCACAATGAGATGCTGCTCGGCGATGCGGATACGGCAGGGGTGATTGGGGCCAAGGGGGCGGTTTTGGTGTAAGTGATAACTAAACTTCTGTATGTAGGTATGCTGTGAGCAATCGGGTTTCTTGCGGGAGGTATCGCAAGAAAATCCGCCGTACCTAAAGGGCCCGCTGGTTTTCAATCCGATGAACTCGCTACTTTTGTGAGCAAACTGCCGCGCGTAGCATGGGCATACCTTCACAACGGTCTGAAATGCAGAGTGCATCTGGGTGGAAAAAATGATGCTGGTAGTAGGGTATGTTGACAACAGATCTATCTGTGAGCATTTGCTCGCGGTTGCTTCAAACGAACGCCAAGAACGCGTTTTCGCCTGTAATCCCGCTAATTGATAAGGCCCAGCCATGCCCCCCCTGAATATCAAAAAAGGCTCCACCAGCCATTCCGCCTATGACCTGCGCGACCCGAATTCCGAGGTCATCGAACAGCACACCCTCGCCGTGGTCGTCGATAACGAAAGCGGTGTGCTGGCGCGGGTGATCGGGCTGTTTTCCGGGCGCGGCTACAACATAGACAGTCTGACCGTGGCAGAGGTGGACCATGAAGGGCATCTGAGCCGCATCACTGTGGTCACACGCGGCACTCCGGCTGTGATCGTTCAGATCAAGGCGCAGCTGGAACGCATGGTCCCGGTGCATGACGTGCATGACCTGACCGCCGAGGGGCCGTCGGTGCAGCGCGAGCTTGCGCTGTTCAAGGTCGCAGGCAAGGGCGATCACCGGATCGAGGCGCTGCGGCTGGCCGAGATTTTCCGCGCCAATGTGGTGGACTCGACGCTGGAAAGTTTTGTGTTTGAGATGACAGGCACGCCAGAGAAAATCGATGCCTTTGCAGACCTCATGCGCCCCTTGGGTCTGCGTGAAATTGCGCGCACGGGCGTGGCGGCTTTGGCACGCGGGATGTGAAACCAAGGATGGGCAAATTGCCCATCCTACCCGTCACGACCCGTAGGATGGGCGATTCCGCCCATCCTCGTTACCGTCCCCTAAACACAGCCGCCCGCTTGCCCAGAAACGCCGCCACTCCCTCGCGCATGTCATCGGTGCGCCCGCACTCGCCCTGCAACCGCGCTTCCAGCGCCAGTTGTGCGGGCAGGTCGTTGCTGAAGCTCGCCCGCATCGCCTGTTTCAGCGCGGCATAGGCCACCGACGGCCCGTGGGCCAACTGGCCGGCCCGCGCCGCCACATGAGCGTCAAAAGCGGCGTCCGGCACGGCTTCCCAGATCATCCCCCACTCCGCTGCCTGCACAGCACTGACCCGTTCGGCAAATAGCGCGGCCCCCATGGCGCGGGCCATGCCCACTTGGCGTGGCAACCAATAGGTGCCCCCAGCATCCGGGATCAGGCCAATCCGCGTGAAGGCCTGAATGAAACTCGCACTTTCGGTCGCAATCACCACATCGCAGGCCAGCGCAAGATTGGCCCCTGCCCCCGCCGCAGCCCCATTGACCGCTGCAATCATCGGTACCGGGGAATTGACGATCAGGTCCAGAAGCGGTTCATATTCATCCCGCAATACGGACTCAAAATCCAATGCCCCCAAGGCCTGCGCATCGACCAGATCCTGCCCAGAACAAAACGCGCGTCCCGTGCCAGTCAACACGATACAGCGGGCCGATCCCTGCGCAGCCCGCAAGGCGGCCATCAGTTCCAGTCGCATCACCCGGGTCAGCGCGTTCATCGCCGCAGGCCGGTTCAGCGCAAGGGTGGCCACACCTGCGGCCTCCGTCACGATAAGGGTTTCATAGTTCATTGGGGCCTCCGCTTTGCGCACACCATAGCCAAGGCCGTGCAAAGCCAAAGCAGAACGCGGCGTCAGTCGGGGTTTTGTGCCATGATGCGCGCCAGTTCTGCGGCCTCCGCCTCGCTCAACTCTGCCTCTGGCAGCGCCGCACGGCGCCGCAGGGTCACAAACGCCACCGCCAACCCGGCCAGCAGCATCGCTGGCCCCGCCCACCACAAAACCAGATTGGCACCAGATGCGGGGGGCTTGAACAGCACAAACTCGCCGTAGCGCGCGACCAGAAACGCAGTCACCTGCGCGTCGGTGTCGCCCGCCATCACCCGTTCGCGGATGATCACCCGCAGATCGCGGCTGATGGGCGCGTTGGAATCGTCAATGGATTCCCCCTGACACACCGGACAGCGGATGTCGTGCGAGATAGCCCGTGCACGGGCCTCGAGCGCCGGGTCTGCCAGCATTTCATCCGGCAAAACCGCCCAAGCAGGGCCTGCCAGCAGCAGCAAAACCAGCACCAGCCGCTTCATTCCGCAGGCACCCCAACCGGTTTGCGCGCGCCTGCCGCCACCCGGTAGCGACGGTCAGACAGGCTTAGCAACCCGCCAAACGCCATCAAAAGGCAGCCACCCCACAGCCAATTCGCGAACGGCTCGATATAGCTACGCACCGCCCAACCGCCGCCGTCTTGCGCATCACCAATCACAAGATACAGATCGCGCATCACACCAAAGCCGATCGCTGCCTCGGTCGTGGGCATCCCCTGCACCGGATAAAAGCGTTTTTCAGGATACAGCGTCGCTACCTCGGCCCCAGCCTTTGTCACCCGCATCTCGGCAATGGTGGTCAGGTAATTCGGCCCCTCATCCTTGCGCACATCCACCAAGGTTATCTGATACGGCCCAAGGGGATAGGTTTCGCCTACCTGCACGATGCGAATATCTTCAGTCTTCCACGCCAGCAGCGCCGCCACAGCAAAAATGGTGATGCCAAACCCCGCATGAGACATCGCTTTGCCTAAATCGGCGCGCGAAACCCGAGTCAACCGCCCCAGACGCGCGCCAAAATCACCTCGCCCGGTCCGGCCCCACAGATCGGTCACCGCCCCCGCCACGACCCAAACCCCAAGGCCCAAACCAACCGGCCCCAAAGCCGAGCGCCCGGTTTGCAGCGCATAGACCAGCACCGCCAGTGACACCGCCAACACCAGCGCCGGGATTAGGGACTGTACGACCCGGCCGCCCTGCGCCCGCTTCCACCCCAGCATCGCACCCACCGGCAATAGCAGCGCAAGGCCAATCATGAACGGCGGGAAAGCCGCGTTGAAAAACGGCTCGCCCACGCTAAGCTTGCGGCCAAAGCCAAGTTCTGCGACCAAGGGCCAGATCGTGCCGACAAAGACCACCAAGGCCGACACGGCCAACAAGAGGTTATTGGCGACCAAAGCTGATTCCCTGCTGACCAGCGCGAACAGCCCCTTGGCCTCTAACGCACCGGCCCGCCACGCAAACAGGGCCAGCGCACCCCCCATGAACACGCCAAGAATCATCAGGATGAACACGCCGCGTTCGGGGTCATTGGCAAAGGCATGGACCGATGTGATCACCCCGGACCGCACGATGAAAGTGCCAATCAGGCTGAACCCAAAGGCGATGATGGCTAACAAGATTGACCACGCCTTCAGGCTTTCTCGCTTTTCCACCACGATGGCGGAATGAAGCAGGGCCGTTGCGAACAGCCATGGCATGAAGCTGGCGTTTTCGACCGGATCCCAGAACCAGAACCCGCCCCAGCCAAGCTCATAATACACCCACCACGACCCCATGGCGATGCCGATGGTCAGGAATATCCAGGCGGCAAGCGTCCATGGCCGCACCCACCGGCCCCAGGCAGCATCAACCCGGCCTTCAATCAATGCGGCCACGGCAAAGGAAAACGCCATCGAAAGGCCCACATAGCCCAGATACAGAAAGGGCGGATGAAAGGCCAAACCGGGGTCTTGCAGCAGCGGGTTCAGATCGCCGCCTTCCAGCGGGGGCACTTCCAGCCGCGCAAATGGGTTTGATGTCAGCAGCAGGAACAGCAAAAATGCAACCCCGACAGAGGCTTGCACCGACAACACCCGTGCGCGCAGCATCACGGGCAAGTTACCGCCAAACACTGCAGCCGACGCCCCGAACAGCGCCAAAATTAGCACCCACAGCAGCATCGACCCTTCATGGTTGCCCCAGGTGCCGGCGAATTTATACAGCGCGGGTTTTAAAGTGTGCGAGTTTTCAACCACCACCAGAAGCGAAAAATCCGACCGCATGAACGACATGACCAGCACCGCAAATGCAAAACTGATCAGAAAAAACTGAAGCACTGCAGCAGGTTGGCCGACGGCCATCAGGCTGGCATTGCGCGTCTGCGCCCCCCACATCGGCAGCACCATCTGCACCACCGCTACGCACAGCGCAAGGATCAGCGCGAAATGTCCAAGCTCTACGATCATCGGGTAAATCTCCTGCCTAGGGTAACAATAGGCTGAAACGGGTCACTCTCCAACCCCATGAACCGCCTGTGCGCCGATGCGCCACGCCTACTTTCGTCCCGCCATCCGGGTGGACAGCAGCAGGTTGGTTTCCGACCGCATCACCCCATCGATATTGCGGATACGGTAAATGGTCTCGTCCAGTTCCAACAGCGTCTGGGTGCCCAGTTCCACGATCAGATCCCACCGACCATTGGTCGAATGGACCGCCTGCACCGCGGCCAGGCCCGCGAGCCGCGCCATGATCCGCTCACCGCCCTTGCCCTCGATCCCGATCATCATCAGCCCGCGCACCGGGGCTGCGGTGATGTCGGCGCGGGTCAGCACGGTGAACCCTGCAATCTCCCCCCGCTCTGCCAGACGCTCCATCCGTGCCCGTACCGTGGCGCGGCTCAAGGTCAGTCGTTCCGCTAGATCAGACAATGACGCCCGCCCATCCCGGCGCAATTCGGCGATCAGGCGTTGGTCTGACTCATCCATCCCGGCAATCTCCCTGCCCGTTTTGCACAATCTACTATGCAAATTGACCATATCAAGGCTAGAATCTTTCGCAACCCGGAACCATTCTTGACGAAACGGAGTCACCTCATGCCTAAAACCATCCTGATCGGCGCCCCCATTGACGAAGGTCAACGCCGCCCCGGCTGCCTGATGGGGCCATCGGCCTACCGCGTGGCAGGCATTGCTGCCGCCATCCGCGATCTTGGCCACGGGGTAGAGGATTGGGGCGATCTGACACTGCCGGACCTGACCGACGCGACCTGCCTCAACCCCGCCGTCCACTCCCTGCGCGAAGTTCTTGGCTGGACCCAAATCCTGCGCGACAAGGTGGATGACGCCCTGTCAGAAGGCGGCCTGCCGATCATCCTCGGCGGCGATCACTCCCTTGCCTTGGGTTCGGTAGCAGGGGCCGCGGCCTTTGCGGCCCGCCAGGACCGCCCCCTGTTCCTGTTGTGGCTGGATGCCCATTCCGATTTCCACACGCCGATGACCACCACCTCTGGCAACCTGCACGGTACCCCCGTGGCCTATATCGCGGGCCGTGACGGGTTTGAATCCTTTCCCCCCTTCCCAAAACCCATCCCCGCCGACCGCATCTGTCTGTACGGCATCCGAAGCGTTGACCCCGCCGAGCACGCCGCCCTGCTGCGCCATGACATTGCAATCAACGACATGCGGGTGCTGGATGAACACGGCATCGTCGCCCCGCTCCGCACCTTCCTCAATCAGGTGCGCGACATGAACGGCATGCTGCACGTCAGCCTTGATGTCGATTTCCTGGACCCCTCCATCGCCCCCGCCGTCGGCACCACCGTTCCGGGCGGCACCACGTTTCGTGAAGCCCACCTTGTGATGGAACTGCTGCACGAATCCAGCCTCGTCACCTCGCTGGACCTTGTAGAACTCAACCCCTTCCTTGACGAACGCGGCCGAACCGCCCGCTTGATGGTCGATCTTGTTGGGTCGCTGATGGGCAAGAAAGTGTTTGACCGCCCCACCCGCTTTTCCTGATCGGATTTCAACATGCTGAACCTCGTCCCCTTCGTATCCGTCGATCACATGATGAAGCTGGTTCATCACATTGGCATCGAGCGCGTGCTGACCGACCTCGCGGCCGAAATTGAAGCCGATTTTCTGCGCTGGCCCCAGTTCGACAAGACCCCCCGCATCGCGTCACATTCCGACGTCGGCGTGATTGAACTGATGCCCACTTCAGACGGCGAAACCTACGGGTTCAAATATGTCAACGGCCACCCGTCGAACATGAGCCGGGGTTTGCAGACCGTTACCGCCTTTGGCCTGCTGGCCGATGTGGCGACGGGGTATCCGCTGCTGCTGTCGGAAATGACCATCCTGACCGCCCTTCGAACCGCCGCAACCTCTGCCATGGCCGCCAAGTGGCTGGCCCCCAAAGGCAGCACCACCATGGCCATCATCGGCAACGGTGCGCAGGCCGAATTTCAGGCGCTCGGCTTCAAGGCGATCTGCGGCATCACGCAAGTGCGGCTCTATGACATTGACCCCGCCGCCACCGCCAAATGTGCGCGCAACCTCGCCGGGCGCGGGCTGACCGTGGTGGGCTGCAAAACCGCCGAAGACGCCATCCTTGGCGCGCAGATCATCACAACTGTGACGGCCGACAAACAATACGCCACTATCCTGACCGACAACATGGTGGGGGCTGGCGTTCATATCAACGGCGTCGGCGGGGACTGCCCCGGCAAGACTGAACTGCACCGCGACATTTTGCTGCGGTCATCGATCTTCGTCGAGTACCCGCCGCAGACGCGCATCGAAGGCGAAATCCAGCAACTCGCGCCCGACCATCCGGTGATCGAGTTGTGGCAGGTTATGTCGGGCACCGTCCCGGGCCGGACCACGCCTGCCGAGGTGACCCTGTTTGACTCGGTCGGCTTTGCGATCGAGGATTTTTCGGCTCTGCGCTACGTCCGATCAAAACTGCTGGAGTCAGGGTTGGGGGTGCAATTGGACATGATTGCAGACCCAGACGATCCGCGCGATTTGTTCGGCATGGTGCTGCGCGCAGGCTGAACAGCGCTATACCTAGAGCGACGCTACTGGTTCTTTACGGCTTCTCTACGCGTTCTGAACCCCCTAATGCAGCCGAAACTCCCCCACCACATTGCGCCACTCGCCCGGTGCAATCAGTTTGCGGTGGGTAAAGCGAATGGAATGAAGCGGCCCCTCGATATGGCCCTGCCAGAACTCGATAAATTTGAAAAGCTGGGGGTAATCGGGGGCCAAATCATAGTCTTGCCAGATGTAGCTGTTGAGAACGCTGCGAAAATCCGGCATTCGATAGTAAAGCTCGGCCGTGGTCAGCCCATATCCGCGCAACATCTTTTCCGTCTCAGACCCTTGCATCGCATTAACCCCTTATTGGTGGCCATACGGGAATCATGCCAAATTCCTCTTAAAAATCAATGAATACAATATATTGGCACTTGTCCTTGCTGGCTGCCAAATCGTAAGGCACCCCTACCATTGCACCTGATGCGCGCGATGGTGTAGTCTGCGCCAACCGATATCTTGACCGCCCTCAGGAAGGTGCAGCCAAACGTGACCGATACCCCCGAAGACACTGATAACACTGCAGAAAAGCCCACACGCGCTGTGCATGACGGCCCGCAGATCGACATCGCGGCGGAAATGAAAACCGCCTATCTCGATTATGCGATGAGCGTGATCGTGTCCCGTGCGATCCCCGATCTTCGCGATGGTCTGAAACCGGTTCACCGCCGCATCCTGTTTGCGATGCACGAATCTGGCAACACTCACGAAAAATCCTACCGCAAATCCGCGCGGCCTGTCGGCGACACCATGGGCAAATACCACCCACATGGCGACAGTGCGATTTACGACGCCCTGGTGCGAATGGCGCAGCCATTTTCCATGAGCCTCAAGCTTTTGGACGGCCAGGGAAATTTCGGATCTATGGATGGCGATAACGCCGCCGCCATGCGCTATACCGAAGTGCGGATGGACAAGACCGCCTCGTTTCTGCTGGCCGATATCGAAAAAGATACTGTCGATTTTCAGGACAATTATGATGGCAAAGACCGCGAGCCCACGGTCCTGCCCGCGCGCTTTCCGAACATGCTGGTTAACGGTGCCGGCGGCATTGCGGTCGGTATGGCTACCAACATCCCGCCGCACAACCTTGGCGAAGTGATCGACGGCACCCTTGCGATGATCGCCGATCCCGACATCAGCATGGAAGCGCTGATGGACATCATCCCCGCCCCCGATTTTCCCACTGGCGCTACCATCCTTGGTAGGTCGGGTGCGCGTAAAGCCTATCTGGAGGGTCGGGGGTCAGTCATCATCCGCGCTAAAACCCGGATCGAGGAAATCCGCAAGGACCGCTTTGCCATCATCATCGACGAAGTGCCCTATCAGGTGAACAAAGCCCGGATGATTGAGATCATCGCCGAACAGGTGCGTGAGAAAAAAATCGAGGGCATTGCCCACGTTCAGGACGAATCCGACCGCATCGGTGTGAGGGTGGTGATCGAGCTGAAGCGCGACGCCACGGCCGACGTTGTGTTGAACCAGCTTTACCGCTTTACCCCTATGCAAACCAGCTTTGGCTGCAACATGCTGGCGCTGAATGGTGGTCGTCCCGAGCAACTCACCTTGCGTGATTTCTTGAGCCATTTCATTACCTTCCGCGAGGAAGTTGTCGCCCGCCGTACCGCGTTTGAATTGCGCCGCGCCCGCGAACGCAGTCATATTCTGTGTGGTCTGGCCGTCGCGGTTTCCAACGTGGATGAGGTGGTGCGCACTATCCGGGGGTCTGCCGACGGGGCAGAGGCGCGTGAAAAGCTGATGACCCGCCGCTGGCCTGCACATGATATCGTGCAATACATCCGGCTGATCGACGACCCGAGCCACACCGTTAATGATGATGGCACCTACAACTTGTCCGAAGTGCAGGCCCGCGCCATTCTGGACCTTCGCCTGCAGCGTTTGACTGCCCTTGGTGTCAAGGAAATCACTGATGAACTGGAAGAATTGGCCAGCAAGATCAAGGACTACCTTGAAATTCTGGGCAGCCGCGACCGGATCATGGCGATTATCTCGGACGAACTGCGCGAAGTGAAGGCCCTGTTCGCTGTCCCCCGCCGTACCGAGATTGTCGACTGGTCGGGCGATATGGAAGACGAGGACCTGATCGAGCGCGAGGACATGGTCGTGACCATTACCTCCGGCGGTTACATCAAGCGCACGCCTTTGGCCGAATTCCGTTCGCAAAATCGCGGCGGCAAGGGTCTGTCGTCGATGGCGACCAAGGAAGATGATGTGGTCACGACGCTTTTTGTCGCCAATACCCACACCAATCTCTTGTTTTTTACCACCGATGGCATGGTCTACAAGCTGAAGACCTGGCGTTTGCCGCTTGCGGGGCGAACCGCCAAGGGCAAGGCGATGGTCAATATTCTGCCTATAGTTCAAGGGGTTACGATTGCAGCCCTGATGCCGGTTGATGCGCCCGAGGCTGAATGGGACGACCTGCAAATCGTCTTTGCGACCAGTGACGGCGATGTGCGGCAGAACGATCTGTCCGATTTTACCAACGTAAAACGCAACGGCAAGATTGCGATGAACCTGCCTGATGGTGTGTTTCTGGTGAACGCCGCAATTGCGGACGAAAACGATGATGTGATGCTTGTGACGGCGCTTGGCCGGGCAATCCGCTTTCCCACCACCGAGATTCGAGTATTCAAATCAAGGGGTTCAACTGGGGTCCGAGGCATTCGGGTTGGCAAGGGCGACAAGGTAGTGTCGATGGCGATCATCCGCCATTTCGAAGCGTACCCGGCGGAGCGGGAAGCCTACCTCAAGCAGCGCCGCCTGATGGCCGGTGCCGTGGAGGATGAGGTCGAAGCGGATGAAGACGAGGAAACCGTCAGCGCTGGCCAGCTTTCCCCCGAACGCTATGCCGCGATGTCGGCGGCGGAGGATCTGATCCTGACGATTACCTCAAGCGGGACCGGCAAGCTCAGCTCCAGCCACGATTATCCGGTGCGCGGGCGCGGCGGCATGGGGGTCAAGGCAATGGACGGCGCGATGCGGGGAGGCCCGCTTGTCGCCTCCTTCCCGGTGGAGTTCAACGACCAGATCATGCTGGCGACCTCCACCGGTCAGTCGATCCGGGTGCCGGTGGGGCAAATCTCTTTCCGCTCACGGTCTGCGGGTGGGGTGAAGGTGTTCAACGTCGGCCCGGACG
>JANNNF010000139.1:0-2049 GCA_031398405.1 Rhodobacterales bacterium
GGGGGTCCCAGTTGACCAGACGCTTGCCGCGATAGATCAGGCCCTTGTTGTACATATCGACGAACACCTTGATCACGGCGTCGTGGAAATTGCCCTCTTCCCCCGCGGGCGCACCGGGGGCGCCGGACATGGTGAACGCCTCACGGTCCCAATCGCACGAGGCCCCAAGGCGCTGCAGTTGGCTGATGATGGTGCTGCGCGATTTGATCTTTTGCTGCCAGACGCGCGAGAGGAATTTCTCGCGCCCCAAGTCGCGACGCGACGGTTCCTGATGCAGGGCCATGTCGCGTTCTGTCACCATTTGGGTGGCGATGCCCGCGTGGTCGGTGCCCACCTGCCACAGGGTGTCGTGGCCCTGCATGCGGTGCCAGCGGACCAGAATATCCTGCAGGGTGTTGTTGAAGGCATGGCCGATGTGCAAGCTGCCCGTCACGTTCGGCGGCGGGATCATCACGGAAAACGCAGGCTGCCCGGCGCGCGCATTGGCCCCGGCGGCAAAGGCCTTTTCCGCAATCCACTGCGCGGAAATCCGGGCCTCGGCCTCGGCTGCGTTGAACGATTTTTCCATCGGCATTGGGGCACCCTTGTCTGAACACAGGGTGTCTAGCGCGCCAAGCGCCCAAGGAAAAGCGGATTGCGGCGGTCAGAGAACCTTGCTGACGCCAAAGATGGCACCGTCCGACCCACCCATGCCCGTCACATGCACATCCACCTTGGTCAGCGCCACTGACCGTGGGTTGCTGAGATCAAGAAAGATATAACTGGCAGAATAGCTCGCCTGATCGGGCATCGAGACTTTCCATTCGTTCAGCACCGACACGCCGCCACCTTTGGTAAACGCGGTCCACGCCACGCCAGAGGCACTGGTGTTGGATTCCTTGGCAATATGCGCCATGCCCAACCGCCCGTCCTTGGTGAACAGCGCGATGTGGCAGCCGCTGAACGGGCCGGTGCCCATCCAGGTGGACCCGGCTGTGGCATAGCCATAGAGCGCACGCGACGGCACATACGGGATCCACACACCCGATCCGGGTTCCGAAATCGCTACCCCGGCACCGATCGTCACATCTGCGCTGCGCGATTGTTCCTGACAATCGGCAGAGCCGTTGGCAAGGACCGGCGTTCCGATGCCGCAGGTAAAGTTCTTGCCGGTCACTGCGGTAAACGCGGCCATGTTGGGGACAACGGGCATGATATCTCCTTGGGGTGAATGGGGCGATGTGAAAAGTCACGGCAGGAAAATTCAGCTATCGTTACGTCAGTGCACAAAGGCGTGATCGAACGCTAGCCCAGAATTGTGGGCTTGGATAGCCGGATGAAGGCCCCGGAAAAGGCCCACATCGGATCGCACGTCCTGAACGAAAATGTCAGCCGAGCCACGACAGAAAGGGCTGCCCGCGAAAGGCCTGAGCCATGGTGCCGAACACCAGACCGGCATAGGCCAGCGCTGCCGCAACAACCGCCACCCGCGCCATGGCCGGGGCCAGCAACCGGGCGGCGATGTAGCCTGCGACCGGCAGGATGTGCAGGGCATGGGTGGCAAAGAAGTGGCCGACGCGCAGATCGCCCACCTCCCGCGACCAGCCAAGCAGCGGCAGAGCGTCGCCCGTGACGGCGGTGCCAACATGGTGACCGGGCATTGACGACAGCGTGCCCGCCACGATCAGGGTCAACACGAATGTAAGAACCAGCCCCATTGCGACCGACAGGTGCAGCGCCGGGGCAAGCCCAGTGTTCGCATTGCGCCAGATCGCCACGCCGATCACCGCGCTGGCCGAAGTCAGGACCACCGCAAACAGGCCCATGACGCCGTAAACCGTGCCCATGACGGCATCATCGGTATTGAAATGCGACGCGGTCGCAAAGCTGGCGGCACCGCCGACCCAGACAAGCTCGGCCACAATGCAAAAGCACACCACGCCCGCATACATTCTCCAGCGGGGCGACTGCAGGCCGCCGGGAACAAAGCGGGCAAAAAATGCAAGGGTGATCAGATAGATGCCCAAGGCCAGATGAAATTGCAGCGGCTTTTGCCAGACTGGCGCCCCC
>JANNNF010000141.1:0-3113 GCA_031398405.1 Rhodobacterales bacterium
CTAAAATTACCGGATACTCCGAAATTTCAACCTTTGAGTAACGCCCTAGCGCCAGATGGCCAGATATTCGATCAGATCCATGAATTTGCGGATCAGAAAGAACGTCACACCTCCGCCATTTGCCATCTGATCCAGCACAAGGGCTGCGAAAACAACCGCCCCAAGCCAAACTGCGATGCGGTCCGTCACGGCGTCTCCGAACTGAGTAATTGCTTTGCAGATAACGGCAGGTTTCGCCGTTGGAAATGGGAAAATATGCAACACCGCCATGTTATCGCAAACGCAGAAGGAAACCGAAGTGCGGGCTTTGCCATTTTGGTCAGGGCGAGGTACGGAATGCTTGGAAACGGTGGAGAACTACGATGAGCGGATTACTGGCGCTGATGGATGATGTGGCGGCGATTGCCAAAGTGGCGGCGGCGTCCATTGATGACATCGCGGCGGCAGCGGCCAAGGCCGGGGCAAAGGCTGCGGGCGTGGTGATCGACGATGCGGCGGTTACGCCGAAATACTTGCACGGCTTTCAGGCTGACCGCGAATTGCCCATCATCTGGCGCATCGCGCTTGGGTCGCTGAAGAACAAGCTGATCGTGCTGCTGCCAGGTCTTCTGGCGCTGAATGAATTTCTGCCCGGTGCGATCAACCCGCTGTTGATGGCAGGCGGGGCGTATCTGTGTTTTGAGGGTGCGGAAAAGGTGTTCCACGCCCTGTTCCCGCATGGCGACGCCAAAGTCGCCGCCGACATGGACACCAAAGACCCGCTGCGGCTCGAGGAAGAACGGGTGGCAGGCGCAATCAAGACCGATTTCATCCTGTCGGGTGAGATCATGGTGATTGCCCTGACCACGATAGAGGCTACCAATTTCTGGATGGAGGCGATCACTCTGGCCATTGTCGGTACGCTGATCACGGTGGCGGTGTATGGTGCGGTCGCACTGATCGTCAAGATGGATGACATCGGCCTGCATATGGCAACGCACCGGAGTACCGGCTTTGCCCGCGCGATTGGCCGGGGGCTGGTGCTGGCGATGCCAAAGCTGATGGCATTCCTGTCAATCGTGGGCACAGCAGCCATGCTGTGGGTGGGTGGCAACATCGTCATTCACGGGTTGGATGTGCTGGGGTATTCGTGGCTCTACGACCAGATCCACCATCTGGCCGTTGCCGCAGCGGACCGCGTGCCGCAGGCGGCGGGATTTGTCGAATGGGCCGTGACGGCGTTCTTTGACGGCATCTTCGGGGTCGTGTTGGGTGTCGTGCTGATCCCGGTCGCCACCCGGGTGATCGGGCCGTTGTGGGGCAGGATCACTGGCAAGAAGGCGGCGGCGCACTAACGCCGCGCCACCTTGCGCGACAGGGCCGACACCAGATCGGACCGTGTGACGATCCCCAAGATGCGCAGCGCGTCCGTCGTGGCTGCAACCTGCCGCTGCGGGTAGGCGCGGCCACTGATGCTGTGCCAGATCCGGGCTACCCCGACCGCAGATCCCACAGCGACCGGCAGCAGCACAAAAGCCCACCCCTGCGCCAGCGTGGCATCGGGCGAAAGGGCCACCAGCATCGCCAAGGCACCGCCGGAGGATGCTGCGCACGGATCAACTTCATCGCCATGATGTAAGTGAGACCGCCAGGGGCACGATCCATATCCCTTGTGGCACTGCCCGCAGTACTGCCACGGCAGCCACTGCCGAAACCGTTTTCCCCATAAGCACCGACCATGGCTCGCAAGCGGGCTGTTCGGCACGGCAAACACGAGGCTCCGAACGGCGCAATCAACCGCAATCCGGCACCGGGCACCATCACCTGCGCCAGACCCGCCAACTCCAGCAAAGCCAACAAAGTCTCAAGCCCTGTCCGTGCCAGATCAGAAGGATGAGTGTTCGGCAAGACCCGCCCAAAGCCAGTCAAAAGGCGCGACAAGGGTTTGGACATGACAGGCTCCGTCACACGGCCAACCTGTCGGATCGGGCTTTGAATGAAAAGACCCGGCGGCAAAGCAAAGGCCGCGCATCAAGCGCGGCCCCAATTTCCTTCGAAGGAAATTGAAAAATCCTTCGAAGGATTTTTGGGCGCTTTACAAAAGCGCCTTGGCCTTGGCCACGGTCGCGTCGGCCGTGATGCCGAATTCCTTGTAAAGACGGTCGATCGGGGCCGAGGCCCCAAAGCCCGTCATGCCAATGAAACCAGCCTTGGCCTCGCGGCCACGCTCGCCCAACAACCAGCGATCCCAGCCCATCCGCACGCCCGCCTCGATCGCGATGCGCACCGAACCGGGCGGCAGCACGCGTTTGCGGTAGGCCTCATCCTGTGCGGCAAACAGCTCCATGCACGGCATGGACACGACGCGGGTGCCGATGCCTTCGGACTCCAGCGTCGCGCGTGCGGCCAAGGCAATCTCGACCTCTGACCCGGTTGCCATCAAGATCACCTGACGTTTGTCCGTGGCTTCCGCCAGCACATAGGCCCCCTTCGCCACAAGGTTCGCGCCGGTGTGGGTGGTGCGCACCGTCGGCAGGTTTTGGCGCGACAGGGCCAGCACCGACGGCCGGGTTTTCTCGGTCAGCGCTATTTCCCAGGCTTCGGCCGTTTCCACCAGATCGGCCGGGCGGAACACCAGCGTGTTGGGGGTGCTGCGCGAAATCGCCAGATGTTCCACCGGCTGATGGGTCGGGCCATCCTCGCCCAGGCCGATGCTGTCATGCGTCATCACATAGACCACCGGAATGCCCATCAGCGCCGACAGTCGCATTGAGGGCCGTGCATAATCGGTAAAGCACATGAACGTGCCGCCATAGGGGCGCACGCCGCCGTGCAGCGCCATGCCGTTCATGGCCGCCGCCATACCGTGTTCGCGAATACCGTAATAGACGTAACGGCCCTTGCGATCTTCGGGGCCGAAGGTGCCCAGATCGGCGGTTTTTGTGTTGTTCGAGCCAGTCAGGTCAGCAGATCCGCCGATGGTTTCGCCCATCACCGGGTTAACAGCCCCCAGCACCTTTTCCGATGCCGACCGGGTGGCGATCTTGGGTGCGTCACTTGAGGCCGCCTTTTTCAACGCGCGAATGGTACCTGCCAGTTTGGCAGGGGCATCCAGCCCGAAAATCCGCGCAAAC
>JANNNF010000171.1:0-4095 GCA_031398405.1 Rhodobacterales bacterium
TGTGGCAGTAGTACATCGGTGCCGTATTCTTCCGCCGCAAAGATGCCATTACGCCCGAGGCTAAGGATATGGCTGTCATTTACGGCCACTTGCCCTGTTTCACTGTCCTTGCTGCCATTGGGCAAGCGGACAGTCAGGGTGACATCATACTTTCCGCCATCAGCATAGGTGTGCGTGACAACTTTGCCCCTTGCCGTCATGCCATCGCCAAAAGACCATTCATAAATGGTTCCATCGGGCAATTTTTCGCTGTTCAGAGTGCTTAGGCGGCCGTCAAACGTACGGGTCTGGACATTTCCGCCGTCATTGTCTGAGACTTGAAACAGCGCGGTCACAACGTTTGCGCCACTTGCGGTTTCGCGAGTCTGCATGGCTCCTGCACCCAAGCGATCGATCATACCGCCCGGCAAAGCCAGAAAATCATGGCTGCCATCGCCGGAGGTCAACGAAGAACTAATGAAAACGTCGCCGTAGTAGCCTGGCTCGAAGGGGTTCTGATCCTGCACAAAGGCATTTTGCTTTACAATCCAATCAGGTTGTCCAGCTACGCCCGAGATGGCAGAGGTGATGTTGCCAGTGATCTGCACCCCGGTAGACGTCCCAGCCACAGCGATGCGGGGTATCTCGACTGACGCATCAAGACCATCTGCGTTCCGGCCATCGGCGTGCAGAACTGAGTTCTGTCGGACGATCAGACCGGCTGTTTCACCAACTGATATGCCGTGCTGGTGGCCGTTTACGATCACATTTTCTTCTATCGTCACATTCTTATAGAACATTTCAGAACCAGCAAGGCCACGGTCGACTTGATCGTTTCGCATGAAGATCGATTGTGTCGGAGTGCCATTGCCGACATCAAGCACATTGCCTCGAATGACGATATCTGTGCTCGGTGCGTCGGTGCCATTGGTCCAAAACTGGATCATGTCAGAATGGTCGTTAGAATTTGGCGATCCACGGAAATCGTGGATATAATTGCCTTCGATCACCACATCGGTAACCTCGGCAAAGTTCATTCCATCCATGCGAAGAGAGTGTAGATCGTTATTAGTGACAGTTACGTCATTGCTCTCACTGATGACCGAACCGCGATGGAAATTGTACAACTCGTTGCCATCAAGCTGTACCCCTTCAGTACCTCGCACCGAAAGGCCGATCGCGTATCCATAGCCATCAGATGTTGCTGACACACCTTTGGCGACATCACCGTCAAATGTAGAATTGCGGATCGCGATGTTTTCGCCACCAGAAACGCTAAAGGGCCTGCTATAAATCTCGTCTCCAGTTGCAAATGTGTAGTCAAACACCACACTATCAAATGTCAGATTGGCGGCGTCACGGATGTCCAAGCCGCTGAAGACCGCAGGATCATCGGGATTAGCTGATGTGATGGTAACATTGCTGGGGAAGGTGATGTCGAATCCAGATTTTACGCCTAAAGACATATCACCGTAATTGCCACCTTTCAGTGCGATCGTTTCGCCGCCCTTGGCCGAGGCCAGCGCGGAATAAAGGGCACTCAGGGAAGATACTGTGATGGTTTGCATGGCTGCCTCATCGCTGTTTGGTGGGGCATGCCAGATGGCGCCCCAGGAATGTCACAACAACTGGTGTCGTCCATCCAAGGCCTCAAGCCGACAAAATTGGGGCAACGACGTGACTGTTGCAGAAACTCTGGCTACAGTGGCACGATTATTCAGATTGTTGTGCAACAGCCACAGGGGCAACCGACCGCCTCTGCGGAGGTTCGCCGGTGGAATGGCCTGCGCCTAAACTGATGTTCAGATCAACAAAGCTTTGCCCCCATCCTGCGCGCATGTCGGCACGCGCCTGTTCGGCGGATGCCAAAGCCTGTTCAGCGTCGATCACATCGCCCAACGTGGCATTGCCTTGGACAAAGACCTCCCGGGTCAGATCCAGCGCTTCGTTGTAAAGACGCACGGCCTTATCCGAGGACTGCGCTGAAGCGCTGGCCGCGCGGTAGTCGATCAACGCGTTCTCTACCTGCAGCACCGCACTCAGAACTGTGGATTTCCAGATTGCATGTGCCTCGACCACCCTTGCCCGCCCGCCCTCTACGGTGGCGCGGGCGGGCTTGCCAGGCAGCACTGGCAGTTGCAACGCTGGCCCAAAGGAATACTCGGCCGCTCGGCGGCTATTTTGCACGGCAGTCGCGGTAATCGTTCCTGTCAACGACAAACGGGGGTAAAGCGACGCTCGCGCCTGCCCCAGATCAGCCAGTGCAATGTAATACCGCCGCTCTGCTATGAGGATGTCGGGCCGGTTGCGCAGCAGATCGGCAGGGATGCCCACATCGGGTGACAGATCAGGGCGCGGCTGATCTGCCCGCATCTCCAGATTGATACCCAAAGCGCCCGGGACCACCCCGATCAGCACAGCAATCTCGTTCTGCTTGGCGGTGATTGCCGCCCGGCGCATGGGCTGCTGCGCTTCAATTTCGGCAAGTCGCGCTTCAGATCGGGTAATTTCCAGGCGAGTGGCGCTTTTTGCATCGAACAGTGTCCGGGTCATCGCTAATGTCTGGCGGCGACTGCGCATTTCTTGCTCATGCAGACCCAGAAGTTCCTGACGGTATCGCAGATCAACGTAGGCATTTGTCAGAGCCCGGATGAGTGTCAGTTTAGCCGCATCCTGTTCGGCTTCTGCCACTGTAATACGCCCACCCGCCGCTCTGCGTTCCGCACGTTTGGCGCCGTACGGGTCCAACAGCCATGAAAATCCCAAGTTCAATGCACCTGTCGCTACCGGACCGGTGACATCTGTGCCGGTTGCATTCAAGCCGACCGAAGAGGACAGATTTGCCAATCCGGGCGTGGCATCAAAGGCGGCACGGGCTTGCAGAATGCGCGCTTGTGCCGCGTCAATTGAAGGGCTTCCCTGCAAAGCCTGTGCGATCAGGCGGTTCAGCACTGGGTCGCGCAATCGTTCCCACCATGCAGCATTAGCCAACAAGACCGGGACCGCACGACTTGCGCCTTTGTAAGCCGCCGCGAAAGGAAACTTGGGTGCCTTATAGGGTCCGTCGGCCTGACAGGCGGTGAGTACCAGACACAGGCCTGACGCCATGCCTGCGCGCATGATCTTGCGCCAGTAAAACACTGCCATGAACGTCTGCCTTGCCTCTGCCCCGCTGTTTTCAGCGATGGTCTCGGATTCGGCCACAGAGGCCGCACCGAATGTCTTTGATTTCATTGGAACGCTGCCAGACTGGGCCAGCGTCTTCAAGCGGCAGACAGCGATGGGCCATCTTTGCCACGGCTTGTGTCATGGATACATCAGGTGCGGCAGCGCATCGATTTTGTCGCCCGGTTATTCTTCGCGGAACGCACGGGTCAGATGACTGGTCAACGGATGGAGGAGATAAGACAAGACGCTGCGGTCTCCCGTGGTAAGATACGCCTCAACAGGCATTCCCGGCATTGGCACGAGCTTGCCAAGGCGGTCCAGCTCGGCAGAAGACACAGTCAATGTGATACGGTAGAAACTGCGGCCAGTCCGAGGATCGGTCACGGCGTCTGGCGAGATCGTGGCGACTTTGCCTTTCAACCGAGGCGCGCTGCGGGGGTCGAAGGAAGAAATCATGACCTCTGCTATCTGGCCAGCATAGACTTGATCAATAGACCGCGGATCCACGCTGAGATCAAATTCCACCCCCTGATCCATCGGAATCACGGCCAGCAATGTGCCGCCAGGAGCCACGATGGCACCCGCGCTGGTAACCTGCATTTCATGGATGATCCCATCAGAGGGCGCACGAACATCAAGCCGCGCCAGTTGTTCGGTGCGGGTCATGATATCCAGCGTCAGCTCTTCGATCTTGGCGGTGGTTTCGCGCAGTTCGGTCACCACTTGCTCTTGAAAGCTGCGCTCGCCTTGCAAGCTTTCCAACTCGTTATCGCGCATGGCGTTGCGCAGCCGGGACTGTTCGCCCTCAAGAGCAGCCAAAGCCCCCAGAAGGGCCGCATGACCCCGTTGCAGATCGGTCAGTTGGCTTTGCCTGGCCAACCCTTGATCCAGCAAACTTTGCTGCGTGACAATCTCGCGTTCGGTCAGGGTAATTTCGTCACGTTTGGC
>JANNNF010000206.1:0-16913 GCA_031398405.1 Rhodobacterales bacterium
GACCTGCGGGCCAAATTCACAGGGTCTGCCGACAAAGTGGTGAACCTGATAACCTTCTATGCGCAAGAGGTGCGCGAACTGCTGGCATCCATCGGCGCGCGGTCTATGGATGAAATCATCGGGCGGGCCGATCTGTTGACGCAAGTGTCGCGGGGCGCGGCGCATCTGGATGATCTGGACCTGAACCCGCTGCTGATCTCAGTCGATGCAACCCACAAGATCACCTACGATCGCACCAAGCCGCGCAATGCCGTGCCAGACACGCTGGATGCCGAGATCATCCGCGATGGCGCCCGCTTCTTTGAAGACGGCGAAAAGATGCAGCTGTCCTATGCGGTGCGCAACACGCTGCGCACCATCGGGACGCGGGCATCGAGCCATATCGTCAAGAAGTTCGGGATGCGCAATTCGTTGCAAGCTGACCATCTGACGGTCAAGCTGTCGGGGTCGTGCGGGCAGTCCCTTGGCGCGTTTGCCGTGCGCGGCCTGAAGCTGGAGGTGATGGGCGACGCCAACGATTACGTCGGCAAGGGCCTGTCTGGGGCCACAATCGTCGTGCGCCCGCAAATGTCATCGCCGCTGCGGCCTGAGGAAAACACGATCATCGGGAACACTGTGCTGTATGGTGCGACGGATGGGTTCCTATTCGCCAGCGGTCGGGCCGGGGAACGGTTTGGCGTGCGAAACTCTGGGGCGTCGGTGGTGGTGGAAGGCTGCGGGTCGAACGGCTGTGAATACATGACCGGCGGCGTTGCGGTTATCCTTGGCCGGATCGGTGCCAACTTTGGCGCGGGTATGACCGGGGGGATGGCCTATATCTATGACCCATCCGGTGTGGCCGAAGACTTCATCAATCTTGAATCCGTCGTGACCTGTGGCCTTGGTCACGCCCATTGGGAGGCCCAGTTGCGTGGGCTGATCGAACGGCATGTGGCCGAAACAGACTCGAAAATCGGCGAGCGTATCTTGTCCAACTGGGCTGCCGAGCGGGTGAATTTCCTGCAGGTCTGCCCGAAGGAAATGCTGGTTCATCTGCCACAACCCTTGACGGACGAAGCAGCGAAAGTTCCGGCAGAGTAAAGAAAAGGCCCCCGTTCGGGGGCCTTTTCATTCGCGCGGCGTGGGCGGAATGTCGCGGGCCGAGTGGGGGATATGCGGAGGCCCGAAGCGTCAGCAAATCGAGTTGTGTCGCCGTCTGGAATTTCTGCGCTTAGTTTCAAGGCATGGGTCAATCCAGCCTCGAATGCCGTGCCGACAGGTCATAAGGGGCGATCCACAAAAAGTTTGGCAATCTTGGGTGCGTTCGTGCGTGCCGTTCGGCGCAACACAACTCGCATCAGCGTTCAATCATCGCGCGCGGTTCCGCCATAACCTCTTCAGCCGGGATGGCTCGCCCCAAATCCATTCCCTGTTGAATTATCGCACGGAAGGTTCCGATATCCTCCTGATGCAGCATCAGATCGCGGGTATAATCGCTTGGCGATATGTAACCCCCGGCGCGCACCTGTTCGTCAACGAACGCCCTCACATCGTCGGGAAGGGAGGCGTGCTGACGCCCCTCTGGCAGAGCAATGGCAACGACTGATATTCTACACCGCACTAAAATTCGCCACTCAAAGCGCTTTGGCCATGTTATGATGGTGTAGCCAACCGTTCAGGAGACTCACCCCATGTCAGACCTGCTGATCCTTGCCTTTCCAGATGAAGCCACGGCTTTTGCTTTGCGCGCCGAACTGGTGAAACTGCAAAGGGAATATCTGATTGAAATGGAAGATGTCGTCGTCGTCACCAAAGCGACAGATGGCTCGGCGCAACTGCATCAGGCCATCAACCTGACCGCAAATGGTGCGATTGGCGGCGGGTTCTGGGGGGCGTTGATGGGGTTGCTGTTCCTGAACCCGCTGGTCGGGGCGGCGGTTGGCGCAGGGGCGGGGGCCTTGGCGGGGCGCATGGCGGATATCGGCATCGACGATGAGTTTTTGCGCAACGTGGGGGCGTCGCTCGACAATGGCGGGTCTGCGCTTTGCGTTCTGGTGCGAAAGATGACGGCTGACAAGGTGTTGGCGCGACTGGATGCGTTTCGCGAAACCGGTCGGGTCATTCAGACCTCACTGGACAGCGCGACAGAGGCGCGGCTGAGGACGTTTCTGGAACGCAGCACTCCGCTGGCGCCAACTGCCGATCAACTGGGCGGCGGGCGGGCTTAGGCTTGACGACAGCCCGGGGCGGCGGTCTAAGGCAAAGTCATGACGGATACCGACCCCGCCCCCCCCAAACCACGCAAGCCGCGCAGCCCGAAGGTTGCCGAACCCACATTACTGCCCCCTAAACGCCGGGGGGTTCTGTGGTGGACAGGGCGCGTGGTCGGCGGGATTTTCGCGGCCTACGCGCTGCTGATCCTTCTGATCTCTTTCTTGCCACCCCCGATCAACATTTATCAGGTGCAGGAAAGCTGGCGTTTGGGTGGCATCGAAAAGGATTGGGTCGGTTGGGATGAAATTGCCCCGGTGATGGCTCGGTCTGTGGTCGCCGCCGAGGATGCCAATTTCTGTGCTCATTGGGGATTTGATATGGTTGCGATCCGCGCGGCCATCGATCAGGGCGGCAATCGCGGCGCATCCACCCTGACGCAGCAGGTGGTCAAGAACACTTTCCTGTGGCACGGGCGCAGTTATGTGCGCAAAGCCATGGAGGCGATGCTGACTCCGGTGGTGGAACTTATCTGGTCCAAACAGCGCATTCTTGAGGTGTACTTGAACGTGGCTGAATTTGGCACGGGCTTGTTTGGCGTGCAGGCAGCGGCGCAGCACCATTTTGGCGTAGATGCCCGCGATCTGACCGCCACCCAAGCCGCGCGGCTGGCCGCTGTGCTGCCCGATCCGCAGAACCGCAGCGCGTCGGAGCCGTCGGCTTTCGTGCGCAAGCGGACCCGCGCAATCATGTCGGGCGCGGAAACGATTGCGGCAGACGGCCGATCCGCCTGTTTTGACGGCTGACCCCGGGCGGGGGATTGAATTTCCCGCACTGGCGCGGCAATGAAGGGGGAATCCATAGGTGCCGTTTTCATGAACCGACTTTACCACAGCCCCCTGTCGCCCTTCTGCCGCAAGGTGCGGCTAACTTTGGCCGAAAAGAAGATTGAGGTAGAGCTGGTAGAAGAACGATATTGGGACCCGTCTGCCGAATTCCTGCGCCGCAACCCTGCAGGAAAAGTGCCGGTACTCAGGCTGGACAGCCGGTTGCTTAGCGAAAGTCAGGCGATCTGCGAGTATCTGGAAGAAACTTACCCTCAGCCAGCCCTAATGCCGCGCGATGCGGATGGACGCTACGAGGTGCGTCGGATCTGTTCATGGTTCGACGACAAATTCCAGAACGAGGTCACATCAAAACTGCTGTATGAACGGGTCAACAAGAAGATTACCGGTGCGGGTTATCCAGACAGCAAGAACGTGAAATCCGGGGCGTCTCGCATCAAGTATCATCTGGATTACATGGCGTGGTTGCTGGATCAGCGTCGTTGGCTGGCAGGAGATGTCATGAGCCTCGCAGACATTACGGCGGCTGCGCACCTGTCATGCCTCGATTACATCAGCGATGTGGACTGGCACCGTCATGCGGTCGTCAAGGACTGGTACGCCAAGATCAAGTCGCGCCCCAGTTTCCGGCCCTTGCTCGCGGATCAAGTGTCAGGTTTTCCACCTTCTGAACATTATGCCAACTTGGATTTCTGATCCTGACACGTCCGGGGACGCATCGCCCCCCCAGCCATCGGTCACGCGAACCGATAGCGTGACGGATGGCTCCCCAGAGGGTACTCATGCCGCAATGAAATCGAAAGTGCGGGAACGCGCGTTTGCGGAAGGGTTTTCCGCCATGGGCATCTGCGCGCCGGATGCAGCCCCTGACAAGGCGGGTCGATTGGCCACGTTTCTGGGGGCTGGCTATCATGGGCAAATGAGCTGGATGGCCGAGCGGGCGCAGTGGCGGGGGGATGCGGCAGCGCTGTGGCCTGCGGCAAAGTCGGTGATCATGCTGGCCGAAGTTTATACCCCCGATGCGGACCCGCTCGCGGTATTGGAGCAGCGAGACCGGGCGGCGATTTCGGTCTATGCGCAGGGCCGCGATTACCACGATCTGGTGAAGCGCCGCCTGAAACGTCTGGGCCGCTGGTTGGTGGAGGCCACGGGGGCCGAGATCAAGGTGTTCGTTGACACCGCCCCGGTGATGGAAAAACCCCTTGCTCAAGCCGCGGGCTTGGGGTGGCAAGGCAAGCATACAAACCTGTTAAGCCGCGATTTGGGCAACTGGTTTTTTCTGGGTGCGATCTTTACTACGCTGGATCTGCCACCCGACCAACCCGAGGTCAGCCACTGCGGCAGCTGCACCGCCTGTTTGGATATCTGCCCGACCAAGGCGTTTCCGGCCCCCTACCAACTGGATGCCCGGCGCTGCATTTCCTATCTGACCATCGAACATCACGGTCCGGTGGACCTAGACTTGCGCGCCCTGATGGGCAACCGGATTTACGGCTGTGATGATTGTCTGGCCGTCTGCCCATGGAACAAGTTTGCCCAAGCGGCTACCGAGATTGGCTATCAACCCCGCGTGGGGGCACCGGAACTGGAGGTGCTTGCGGGCCTTGATGACGCGGGTTTCCGCGCACGCTTTGCGGGCAGCCCGATCAAACGGATCGGGCGCACCCGGTTTGTGCGCAACGTATTGTATGCCATTGGCAATTCGGGAATGCCGGGGTTGCGGGCGGCGGCCTTGCCATTGGTTGGCGATACAGACCCGACCGTGGCAGATGCTGCGCAATGGGCGGTCGGGCGGCTGACATAAGCCGACCTGCGCCACGACCCTAGGTTTCGAAAGAGATTCGGCGTAGCCTGCTGGCCTGAAACCCAAGGAGGGATCGGCCATGACACGTCACATTGCAGACCACCGTACTGCCTCAAACGGCGGGCGGGTCAAGCACTTCCTGCGTCTTGCCCGCGCCGAACGCGGGCCCTGGCACCGGCCCCATGCCAAACCGGGATCGTCACGTCTGGTGCATTTCTTGCGCATCGCGCGGGGTAAACTGGCCTAAAGACCCAACTTTGCCAAAGCTGCATCCAGCGGCGACCAATCGGTCAGTTCCAGCCGCACCACCATAGTCAGCACCCGCGCACGGTAGGCGGCAGGCAGGCGGGCGGCGTCTTTTTCGGTCGTTACCAGCTGGGCGCGCAGGGCTTTGGCGTCCATCTCCAGCCGGGCAAGCAATGTGCTGGACAGCGACTGATGATCGGCAAGAGCGACCGTCCTCACCACATCAGCCCCGGCAGTGCGCAGCGTGGCGAAGAACTTGTCCGGGTGGCCGATGCCTGCAAACGCCAACACGCGGGTGTCGGTCCAGTCCATGCCCATTTTCAGCGGCTGCAGCGCCCCGGTCAGGTGCGGCAGGCGAATCGCATGGCCCCATTGGGCCGCAAACCGGGCTTGGGTCTGGGCATCCCCGATCGACAGCAGCAGGTCTGCGCGCGCAAGACCCTTGGCCACAGGTTCACGCAGCGGGCCAGCAGGCAGACAACGCCCGTTGCCAAAGCCGCGCGCTGCATCCACGACGATCAGAGACAGGGATTTAGTGACAGTCGGGTTTTGAAACCCATCGTCAAGGATTACCACCTGCGCGCCGGCGCCTTCGGCCGACTGCACCCCGGCCGCGCGGTCATGGGCGACCCAAGTGGGGGCGAAAGATGACAGCAGCAGGGGTTCATCCCCCACCTGTGCAGCGGTATGGGTGGCGTTCACCAGCACCGGGCCGGGCAGGTTGCCGCCATAGCCACGAGACACGACATGCGCCGAGATACCCCGTGCGGCCAACCGGGTCAGCAGCGCTATGGCCGTCGGAGTTTTGCCCGTGCCCCCTGCGTTCAGGTTGCCGATACAGATCACTGGAACTGACGATGCGTACCCCGGTCCTCGAAGGCGTCGGGCGGTAGTGGATGCGTAGACCCAGCCAAGTGGGGCCAGCAGGCGGGCGGCCATTGCAGGCTGGTCGGGCAGTGTGAACCAGAAATCCGGTGCGCGCATCAGGTGGCCCCTTCCATCACGTGGCGGATCAGGGTGGCGATGCGGTCTGTCACCTCTGCGCCTTCAGACGCCACGGTCCAAGCAGCCTGAGCCAGTCTCGCGGCACGGTCAGGGTCCAGCAGATCGCCCAAAGCTTCATCCAGATCACGTCCCGAGGCCACGGCGCGGGTCGCACGCGCAGCGCCAAGCCTGCCAAAGGTCGCGCCATATTCACCCGCCCGGGGGCCGTGCAAAATGGCCGACCCCAAGGCCGCAGCCTCTAATGGGTTGCGCAGCGCACCGGTGCCCGACAGGCTGCCGCCAAGGAAGGTGATCGGGGCCAGCCTGTACCACAACCCATACTCGGCGGCGTCCACCAGATAGGCCTCTGATTCAGCCTCGGGTTCTTCGTCCCTTTGGCGCGAGGCGGTGGCCCAGCCTTCCTGCGCATCCATCAATGCCCCCAACGGCTCGATGCGGGCGGGGTCTTGCGGGGCAACAATCAGCAGCAAGCGGTGCGCCAGACGCAACGCCTCGCGGTGTGCCGCGATGACCAGCTTTTCTTCAGCCTCCGGCAAGCAGGCGGCGAACCACACGGGGCGGGTCGCAAGCTGGCGTGCGAGCGACGCACGTTCTGCCTCCAGACACGGCAGTGCAGCGGATTGTTCCTCCATTCGCCCCGTGACGCTGACCGCAGACAGCAGCGCCCCGCCCCGGCGAAAGGCGCGGGCGGCGGCTTCATCCAGCGTAGTGACATGGGCAAAACTGGCAAGGGCGGTGCGCATCAGCCCCGGGTACCAGCCATCGCGTTCCCGCAAGATATAAGGCGCGCGGCTGTCAACCATCAGCAGCGGTATCTTACGTTCGGCGCAGTCATGGATCAGGGCAGGCCGCACCTCGCCTTCTGCAAACACGCCAACGTCGGGCCGCCAATGCGCCAGAAACGCGCGCGCCTCGGCCGGCGTGTCGGCCGGCGGCAGTTGGATCAACATCCCGTCGCGGGGTGGCAGCGGGAAGGGGCAGGTGAACAGCACGGTCAGCCCATCTTCGTCGATCAAACGGCGGGCGAGTTCATACAGGGTTCGCGCCGCATCGACATTCGGCGCATGCATCCAGACCAGCCGACCCGGCGGGCGCGGCGGGCGATCCTGCGCACCAGCCAAAGCTGTGCGCGGGCGCAGATTGTAAAGGGCAAGGCCAAGCGAGCGGGCCATGGCGTTTGGTCAAACCGATCTGTTCGCGAGGTTATTCGGGGGCAGGCCCTGATCCATCGCGCAATTTGCCGATATCGGCAATGAAATAGCGCATATGGGCGTTGTCCACTGTCCGTTGTGCCTCGGCTTTCCAGGCCAGATGCGCCGAGGCGTAATCGGGAAACAGCCCCACGGTATGGATTTTGGTCACGTCGCGGAACACGGTGGACTGGGGAGAGACCAGTTCCCCGCCAAAGACAAGATGCAGACGTTGGCTCATAGGGGCTCCATCGATTTTGTGCGCGCAAGGTAGCAAGGTGGGGGGCGGGGTCAAGCAGCCGTTTGCAGGTGCAGCAAATCAACTGCCCGTCAGGCACGCAGATTGCGGCGCAGCAGCGTTAGTACCTCACGCAGATCGGCGGCGGTGGACAGATCGAACCCTGTCTTGTCTAGAAAACAAGGGGGGACCTTGGTCGCCCTTTCGCCCAAGGCACGTCCAGCATCGGTCAGGGTCAGGCTGACCTTGCGATCATCGCCCGTATCGCGGCGGCGCATTAACCAGCCCTTGGCCTCCATTCGTTTCAGCAGCGGCGTCAGGGTGTTGCTGTCCAGATGCAATGCGGCACCCAACTGACTGACCGTTTGCGCATCCTGGGTCAGCAGGGCCATCAGCGCCAGATATTGTGGATAGGTCAAACCTAACGGGTCCAGCAGCGGCTTGTAGGCGGCCTGCATGGCATGGGCCGTCGAATACAATGCAAAGCACAGCATCTGAGACGGCGCCAGTTGTGGTGGAGTATCAACCATCTTCATTGCATACATCGCGCGCGATTTATATGCAAGCGATTGACTTGTGGCACGGCTCGGAGTATTTTACTCGCATCCGATTTAATCGTGAACGAAACATAGGAGCCTATGATGAGCGTTGATGTAAAATACTGGACCGAAGGTCAGGCCACGGGTGGCGGGCGCAACGGGGTGGCAAAGCTGGCGTCGGGAATGTTGACGGTCACCATGACCAGCCCAAAGGAATTGGGCGGGACCGGTGCAGGGCATAACCCAGAAGAGCTGTTCGCGATCGGCTATGCCGCCTGCTATCTGGGTGCCATGCGGTTTGCCGCCGGGTCGGAAAAACTGGGCACCGTGCCAGATAATGCCACTGTGACCTCCAAGGTTGGCATCGGCGGGCGCAGCGACGGCGGCTTTGGTCTGGCGGTTGAACTGACCGTTACCATGCCGGGTGTTGACCGGGCCGTGGCTGAAAAAATCATGGAACGCGGGCATTTCATCTGCCCTTATTCCAACGCGACCAAGGGGAATATCGAGGTCACGACCGTTCTGGCATAAACCGAACGGCAATTAAGCCGGCATCAGGCGACCGGCCCGTCTGGGCTGGTCGCCGTTTCATTTTGGTCAAACGCGCACATTGCTGGCAAGAACCAAGCGTATTTCAGAGCAGCAAGCCAAAGGGTCAGGCGCGCACCATTTTCTCATATGCGGTCGAGATGTCCTGCGTCAGCGTGCCGACCTCAAAGTTATAGTCGCCGATCTGGCCCACCGGGGTTACTTCGGCGGCAGTCCCGGTCAGCCAGCATTGCTGGAAGGTTTCCAACTCGGCTGGCATGATGTGGCGTTCATGCACAGTGATGCCCTTCGACCGCAGCATCCCAATCACCGTCTGCCGGGTGATGCCGTTCAGGAACGCATCGGGCAGGGGGGTATGAACCTCGCCATCTTTCACGAAAAAGATGTTCGCGCCTGTCGCTTCGGCCACATACCCGCGATAGTCGAACATCATCGCGTCAGAACAGCCCTTCGCCTCAGCCGCGTGCTTGCTCATGGTGCAGATCATATAAAGACCCGCCGCTTTGGCCGCATGCGGGATGGTTTCTGGGCTGGGGCGCTTCCATTTCGCGATGTCGAGCTTTGCACCCTTCATTTTGGCGTCGCCGTAATAGTTGCCCCAGGTCCAGCAGGCCACGGCCATGCGGATCGGATTCTTTTTGGACGCGACACCCATATCCTCACCCGCGCCACGCCATGCCACAGCGCGCACATAGGCGTCGGTCAGGCCATTGGCTTTCAGCGTAGCCTCTTTGGCAGCCTCAATTTCCGCCACAGAATAGGGTAGCGGCATGTCAAGGTATTCGCCTGATGCGCGCAAGCGTTCGGAATGTTCTACTGATTTGAATATCTTGCCGTTGTAGCACCGCTCGCCTTCAAACACCGAAGACGCATAATGCAAGGCGTGGGTCAGAATATGGACATTCGCCTGCCGCCATTCCACCAGTTTGCCATCCATCCAGATGAACCCGTCGCGATCGTCATATCCAGCCATTTTACCCTCCAGCTTTCCGAATGTTGCGCCCAAAATGTCCGCTTCGGACATAATGTTGCGCAAATGCGGGACTTGGGGTAACAGTTGGTCCTTGGAAAGTCAACAAGGCTGACGTAGTTTGCAGGTGATCAGGGAGGACAGCATGCCAGAAACTTCAAACGGCGGCGAAGGCCTGCTGTTCCTGACGGATGAGCAGTTGCGCAAGGGTATCGAGGCGATGTTCTTTGCCTATCGCGGGTTTACCGCCGACCCTGATCGTATTCTGGAAGGTATGGATTATGGTCGCGCCCATCATCGTGCGATCCACTTCATCCATCGCAGCCCCGCAACCACGGTATCGAACCTGCTGACCACGCTGGGCGTGACCAAGCAAAGCCTGAATCGGGTGCTGCGGACGCTGATCGAGGATGGGCTGGTCGAGGCGCGGGTGGGCCGGGCCGACAAACGCGAACGCAACCTGCACCTGACAGAAAAAGGTGCCGCCCTGGAACGCGAATTGTCCGAAGCCCAACGTGGCCGGATGCGGGCGGCCTACCGCGCCGCCGGGCCCCAAGCGGTGCAGGGCTTTCGCACCGTGCTGGAGGCGATGATGGACCCGGACCAGCGCAGGCAGTATCAACGCCTGAAAGAGGGGAAATCATGACCGAACCTGCGGCACATCTGTTGGTCGTTGATGACGACGAACGCATTCGGGGCCTGTTGCAAAAGTTCCTGATCAGGTCGGGGTTTCTGGTATCCGTCGCGCGCGATGCAGCCCAAGCCCGGCGTCTGCTGGGCGGGCTGGAATTTGACATGATCGTGCTGGATGTGATGATGCCGGGCGAGGACGGCGTCAGCTTGACCCGCGATTTGCGCAAACGGATGACGACGCCGATTTTGCTGCTGACGGCGAAGGGCGAAACCTCCAACCGGATTGAGGGGTTTGAGGCCGGGGCCGATGACTATCTGGTCAAACCGTTTGAACCCAAGGAACTGCTGCTGCGCATCAACGCTATTCTGCGCCGGGTGCCGGTGGTCAAGCCCGCCGAGGCGGTGCCCAAGGTACTGCATTTGGGCGCCGTGCGCTATGACATGGACCGGGGCGAGCTGTGGCGCGGGCCCGATGTTGTGCGCCTGACTGCGACCGAGGCCGCCCTAATGCGGATTTTTGCCGCCCAACCGGGGCTGCCAGTGACGCGCGAAAAGTTGGTCGGCGATCTGGGGCGCGATGATGCGGCACAGGAACGCGCGGTGGACGTGCAGATTACCCGCCTGCGCCGCAAAATAGAGGACGACCCAAAACAGCCGCGCTACCTGCAAACCGTGCGGGGCGAGGGGTATATGCTGGCACCCGATTGACCGTTTCTGCCACAGTTGCGGCAAAATTGACCTTTACGGCAAAGTCCGCACCATGTTTCAGGTGCTACAGGGTTCTGGCATGACGTTGGGGCAAGATGGATAGGGAGATCGGAATGAGTATCAGGGCTGCGGCTGTTGTTTGGCTTGCAATGGGGATCGGATTTGGGGCTGCACAGGCGCAAGATCTGGTGTCAGTGGGCGAAGTTGGGCCTTGGGGCATTTATGTGGACCCGACTGTTGGCAACGGTTGCCTGATCAACGCGGTGTTCGAGGATGGGTCCGATGTGCGCATCGGCTTTGATATGGACGCCGGCACGGGCTACATGATCGCCGCCAACGCAGGCTGGGAAGGCATTGAGGAGGGCACCGAATACGACGTGGGCCTTGATCTGGACGGCGAGGTTTACAACGGTAAAGGCACCGGCATCATTCTTGATGATCTGCCGGGGGTCGATATTCCGTTCGACACCATTGATTTCCTCAAAGACGTGGCCTCGAAAAACACTCTCACGCTCAGTGGGCCGGATGGGCCGGTGATGAGCATTGATCTGGCAGACAGCGATACGGCCCTTCAACAGGCGATTGATTGTCAGGAAAACCAAGGCTGATCTTTGCGGTAAGCTGCCGGGGGCAGCCTGCCCCCGGAACCCGAGGATTTATGCAAGGTGATGGGGGCGGAGGATGTTGCTATTTTCGCATGAGGACAGTGCCAGCCATGTCAACCCGCCGGGTCATCCTGAACAGGTGGCCCGTTTTGATGCGGTTATGGCTGGGCTGGCTGGGTTCGATCTAGACCGCCGTGAAGCCCCTATGGCGGACGAGGCCGATGTGCTGCGCTGTCATCCCTCGCGGTATCTGGCGCGCGTGAAGTCCGCGGTGCCTGCGCAAGGTTGGGCGCAGTTGGACGGCGATACATACCTGTCGCCGGGGTCGTATGTGGCTGCGATGCGGGCGGTTGGTGGGGCTTGCGCCGCGGTGGACGCTGTTTTGGCTGGGCAAGCCAAAACGGGATTTGTGGTGGCAAGGCCCCCGGGCCACCATGCGGAAACTGAAACCGCCATGGGGTTCTGCCTGTTCGGGACGGTGGCGATTGCAGCCAAGCGGGCGCTGGATCACCATGGGTTGTCGCGCGTGGCAGTGGTGGATTTTGACGTGCATCACGGCAACGGCACGCAGGATTTGCTATGGGACGAAGGGCGTTGTCTGTTCGCCTCTACTCACCAGATGCCCCTGTATCCCGGGTCTGGCGCACCGGACGAACGCGGCGCGCAGGGCCAGATTGTCAATGTGCCTCTCAAGACCGGCTCGGGCAGTGCCGCGATGCGGGCCGCCTATGAAGCCTTTGTTTTCCCGGCCTTGCAAGCGTGGCAGCCAGATTTGTTGCTGGTCTCGGCTGGCTTTGATGCGCATCAGGATGACCCCTTGGCAGGCTTGAACTGGCAGACCGATGATTACGCTTGGGTCACGCAAAGGCTATGCGAATTTGCCGGGGGGCGGGTGGTATCATGTCTGGAGGGCGGCTATGATCTGCAGGCGCTTGCGGCATCTGTCGCAACCCATGTTGATGTGCTGAGGGAACGGGACCAATGACCGACACACCGATTGCCGAAATGAGCTTTGAACAGGCCATGGCCGCGCTGGAGGCTGTGGTGGGCCAGTTGGAACGCGGCGATGTTGCGCTGGAGGCGTCGATCGCACTGTATGAACGCGGGGCAGCGTTGAAGGCGCATTGCGCCGGCAAACTGCGCGATGCCGAGGAAAAAGTGGAACTGATCCGCGCGCAGGAAGGCCGTGCCGTGGGCGTGACCCCGGTGGAGGGGATGTGAGCTTTCCCGAACGACTGGCCGCTGACGCCGCCCTGATCGAGGCGCGTCTGATGGCGGCCATATACGCCAAACGGCAGGTGCCCGTGGTGCAGGCAATGGCCTATGCGGCCCATGGCGGCAAACGCCTGCGCGGCTTTTTGGTGCTGGAAGGCGCGCGGATGCTGGGTGTGCCCGAAGCGCGCGCGCTGAGCGCGGCAGCGGCGGTCGAGGCGCTGCACGCCTATAGTCTGATCCATGACGACCTGCCCTGCATGGATGACGATGAACTGCGCCGGGGCCTGCCGACCGTGCATGTGAAATGGGATCAGGCGACGGCGGTGCTGGCTGGGGATGCGCTGCAAACTCTGGCGTTTGAATTGCTGTGCGACCCGACACTTGGGCCTGCCGAAGTGCGGCTGGCGTTGGTGGCGGGGCTGGCGCGGGCATCGGGTGCAGATGGCATGGTGCTGGGGCAGGCGCTGGACATTGCAGCAGAAACGGCAACCGAGCCGCTGACGCTGGACCAGATCACCGACTTGCAGGCAGGCAAAACCGGCGCGCTGATCTTGTGGGCGGCCGAGGCTGGGGCGGTGATTGCCGGGGCCGATCCGGCCCCGTTGCGCGGCTATGCGCAAGCTTTGGGGCTGGCGTTTCAGATTGCCGATGATGTGCTGGATGTGACCGGTGACGCGGTAGCGGCTGGCAAACGGCTGGGCAAGGATCAGGCGGCGGGCAAGGCCACCTTCGTGTCGTTGCTGGGACTGGAGGCCGCCCGCGCAGAGGCCCGCGCCCTGGTCGCGCAAGCGGAAGGCCACCTGCGGCCATACGGTGCGGCTGCGGTCAACTTGATCGCAGCGGCCCGGTTCGTTATTGACCGTGACAAATAAAACCGGAGCGGACATGACCGACCGACCCAAGACCCCTATTCTGGACCGGGTGAACATCCCCAAGGATATGAAGGCGCTGACCGACCGTGACTTGCGGCAGTTGGCCGATGAATTGCGCGCCGAAACCATCGCCGCCGTGTCGGTGACAGGCGGCCACTTGGGCGCGGGTCTGGGCGTGGTGGAACTGACCGTGGCACTGCATGCGGTGTTTGATACGCCGCGTGACAAGCTGATCTGGGATGTCGGGCATCAGGCCTATCCTCACAAGATTTTGACAGGACGCCGCGACCGTATCCGCAGCCTGCGCACCGAAGGTGGGCTGTCGGGGTTCACCAAACGGTCGGAAAGCCCTTATGACCCGTTTGGCGCGGCCCATTCTTCGACCTCCATCTCGGCGGCTTTGGGCTTTGCCATGGCGGCGGAACTGGGGGGCGATCCGGGCGATGCGATTGCGGTGATCGGTGATGGGTCGATGTCTGCGGGCATGGCGTTTGAGGCGATGAACAACGCAGGCCACCTCAAAAAGCGGCTGTTCGTGATTTTGAATGACAACGAAATGTCGATTGCCCCGCCCACCGGGGCGCTTTCGTCTTACCTGAGCCGCCTGTACGCCGAGCCACCCCTGCAAGACCTGAAGCAGGCGGCGAAGGGGCTTGTGTCGCTGCTGCCCGAACCCTTGCAGGAAGGCGCGCGCCGCGCGAAAGAGATGATCAAGGGCCTTGCCGTCGGCGGCACCTTGTTTGAGGAATTGGGATTTTCCTATATCGGTCCGATAGATGGCCATGATCTGGATCAGTTGCTGCCCGTGCTGCGGATGGCAAAGGCGCGGGCAACCGGGCCGACGTTGATCCATGTGATCACCAAAAAGGGCAAAGGCTATGCGCCGGCAGAAACCGCGCGCGACAAGGGCCATGCGACTGGTAAATTTGATGTGTTGACCGGGGTGCAGGCCAAGGCCGCGTCCAACGCCCCAAGCTATACAAAGGTGTTCGCGCAAAGCCTGATCGCGCAGGCGCAGGCCGACAGCCGTATCGTGGCGGTGACGGCTGCGATGCCGGATGGCACCGGGCTGAATCTGTTCGCCGACCGCTTTCCCAAACGCTGCTTTGATGTGGGCATCGCCGAACAACATGCGGTGACATTTTCGGCGGGGCTGGCTGCGGGCGGGATGAAGCCGTTCTGCACGATCTATTCGACCTTTCTGCAACGCGGCTACGATCAGGTGGTGCATGATGTGGCGATCCAACGCCTGCCGGTGCGATTCGCGATCGACCGGGCGGGGCTGGTGGGGGCGGACGGGGCGACCCATGCGGGGTCGTTTGATGTGGCGTTTCTGGCCAACTTGCCGGGCATTGTGGTGATGGCAGCGGCAGATGAGGCCGAGCTTGTGCATATGGTCGCCACCGCCGCAGCACACGATGACGGGCCGATTGCCTTCCGCTTTCCGCGTGGCGACGGCACCGGGTGTGAGATGCCTTTGAACGGTGTGCCGCTGGACATCGGCAAAGGTCGTGTGATGCGCGAAGGGTCACGAGTGGCGATCCTGTCCTTTGGCACCCGCCTGTCCGAAGTGCTCATCGCCGCCGAAGCACTTGCCGCCAGGGGGCTGGCCCCCACTGTGGTGGACGCGCGGTTTGCCAAACCGCTGGACGCTGACCTGATCTTGCGACTGGCCCGCGAGCATGAGGCGCTGATCACGGTCGAAGAAGGCGCGATTGGCGGATTTGGCAGCCATGTCAGCCACTTGCTGGCCGAGGCCGGGGTGTTTGACCGCGGGTTGAAGTATCGCTCGATGGTGCTGCCCGATATTTTCATTGATCAGGCCAGCCCCGAGCGGATGTACCAGGTGGCCGGCATGGATGCGGCGCAGATCGAGGCCCGGGTGTTGCAAACGCTTGGGGTGGCCGTCGTCGGGTTGCGAGCCTGAAGCAAGAGGGGGGTTTCACACCCCCCACGCTGCCTTTCAGGCAGCGTCCCCCCGTGGGATACTTAGAGACAGAAAATGCAAATTTTAAATAAGGTTTAGGGGACTGCTGCCGAGATAGGCTTGCAGCGCGGCCGGTGGGTTGGCGAGCAGTGCCTTGGTCGGTTGCGGCGCATGCGCCATGCCATCGGCCACCAGCACCGTATGGTTGCACAGGCGCAGCGCATCGGCGGGGTCATGGGTGATCATCAGCAGGGCGGCTTGGGTGGCATCCAGCACTTGGGTGACCAGATCCAGCATTTCAGCCTTTAGGGCGGGGCCGAGGGCTGCGAAGGGTTCGTCAAGCAAAAGCAGGGGTTTTGCGCGCAGCAGGGCGCGGGCCAGGGCCGCGCGGCTTTGCTGGCCGCCTGACAATTGTGCTGGCTTGCGGGGTCCGAAACCGGCAAGCCCCACTTTCGTCAGCGCATCATCAACTGCGCCATGCTGTGCAGGCGTCAGGCGGAGTGAGGGGTTCAGCCCGAGGCCAAGATTTTGGGCAATCGTCAGGTGCGGGAACAGGTTCTGGTCCTGAAACAGGATGCTGATGGGGCGGGTTCCCGGGGGGCCGAGGTCTTGGCCGTTCCACCGGATATGGCCCGAGGTGGGCGGCAAAAACCCTGCAATCGCAGACAGCAGAGTCGATTTGCCCGCCCCCGATGGCCCGATCAGTGCGATGCGTTCGCCGGGGTTGACCTGCCAGTCGGCGGTCAGGGTAAAGCTGCCAAGGCGCAGGCGCAGGTCAGTCAGTGTCAGCAAAGCGGCCTCCTTGGTCAAAGGCCCAGAACAAGGCAAAGCTGAGCGTCACCAGAATAAGCGCCGCCGCCGCTGCGGCATCCAGCCGGTAGGCTCCCATCAGGCGCTGGACGACCAGCGGCAGTGTGGCGCTTTGGTCATTTGCAAACAGGGCAATCACCCCCAGATCGCCCATCGACAGCGCCGCCGCAATGCCGGCACCGAAGCCCAAGGGCCGGGCGAGGCGGGGGAGGGTCAGCCAGCGCAGGCGCGCAAATCCTTGTAATGAAAGGCTTGTGGCCAGACGATCATAGCTTGCGTGCAGGGCGCGGGCTTCGGGCAGGATCAGGCGGTAGAGGTAGGGAAGTGACAGGGCGGTGTTGACGAGGATTGTCACCGGCAAGGCAAGGCGGGCCGGGGGGATCAGCGGATGGAGAACCAGAAACAACCCGGTGCCCAGAACCAGGCCAGAGGTGGCGAGGGGCAACATGGCGGCGGCGTCCAGCAGGCGGTTCGGGCGGGCAGCGACAGCGAGGGTCAGGTATTTCCCCCGCCTATGCAAAAAAAAGAACACCTGCTCTATGCCCGCTGAAGAACTCAGAGCTTTGG
>JANNNF010000252.1:0-2456 GCA_031398405.1 Rhodobacterales bacterium
ATTTGCGACCACCATCTGACCGACCCCGCCGATCTGCGCGGCTTTTGCACTGGTGGCTATGCCTTTCGCGCCGACCTTTCGGACGGCGACCGCATGGTGTTTCACCGCACCCAAGCGGTGGCCGCGTAAGTCATGCAGTCATCTCTGCCGGGTGTTCCACCGGACGCGTATCGCGAGGGCAAAACTCGGCAAGTGTCGCCACAATCGCCACCCTGCGCAACGGCTTGGTCAGATAGCGGTCGATCCCGGCGGCGAGGATGCCCTGATCATCGCCCTCAATCGCATGGGCGGTCAGCGCCACAATCGGCACATGGGTACGCCCATTTTCCATGGCACGAATGCTGCGCGCGGCCTCGCGTCCGTCCATTTCCGGCATCGAGATATCCATGAATATCAAGTCAGGCTTGAAGGACTGAAACTGTTCCACAGCCTCGCGCCCGTTGTTGGCAAAGACCAGATCAATATCCACCCCCTTGACCATTTTTTGAAATACCAACTGGTTGGTGCGGTTGTCCTCGGCGGCCAGAACCCGCATCACGCGGCGATCCTCGGGGTTGGCGGGGAGAGCGGGCGGGGCAATAACCCCGGTTTCAGACAGCGCGGTCAGGCGACGGTAAAGGTCAGAGCGCAGGATCGGTTTTTGCAGCACCGCCGACAAATGCGCCGCCCCCGCCCCATCCCGCGCTGCTGCGGGGTTGGAGGACAGCAGCACAATCGGCATTGCAAACCCTGTCGCCCTGATACGGTCGGCCAGAACCAACCCATCCATTTCCGGCATGTCATGGTCGGTTAGCACCACATCAAAGTCACCGTCCTTCGCGAGCACCGCCAAGGCATCCGCCCCCGACCGGCACAACGTCACGCTGATGCCACAAGGCACCAGTTGACGTTCCAGAATGGTTCGGTTGATGAACTGGTCATCCACCACCAGCATCCGGCGCAGATTGATCGGCAGGCGTGGGGCTGTGGCGTCTTCCGCCACAGGCAGCGTCACCCGGAAGCCAAAGCTGGACCCGCGGCCAAGATCGCTGTCCACCCAAACCTCGCCGCCCATCCGTTCAATCAGGCGCTGCGTGATGGCAAGGCCCAAACCCGTGCCTTCAAATTTGCGGTTTTGCTGGCTCTCGACCTGATTGAACTCGCCAAAAATGTGGTCGATGTGTTCAGGCGCGATGCCGATGCCAGTGTCCTCCACCGTCACGTGCAACTGTTGCGCGCCGCCTTCGGCCTCCAGCCCCACGACGCGGATCAACACATGTCCTTTTTCCGTAAACTTGACCGCATTGCCCAGAAGGTTCGTCAGAATCTGACGCAACCGCCCAGGATCGCCAATGAAACGGGTCGGCAGGAACATGTCGAAATCGATCATCAGATCAATGCCCTTGGCACGGGCACGGGGTTGCAGAAGCATGGTTACTTCGTGGATTGTGCGTTCCAGATCAAAGGGTTCTGGGTGCAGGGTCAGGCGTTCAGCCTCTATCTTGGAATAATCGAGAATGTCGTTGATGATCACCAGCAAAGCCTCACCAGACGACCTGATGGTATCGGCAAACAGGCGCTGTTCTTCAGACAGGTTGGTGTCGCACAAAAGTTCCGCCATGCCGACGACCCCGTTCATGGGGGTACGGATCTCATGGCTCATATTCGCCAGAAACGCTGATTTGGCCCGGTTCGCGGCCTCGGCGGCGAGGCGGGCATGTTCCAGCGCCGCCTGCTGTTCTTTCAGCATGGTGATATCAACCCGCAAGCCGACCCTGCCACCATCGGGCGTCGGGTGGTCATGGGCGCGCAGCCAGCGGCCATCGGCCAAGGCCTGTTCATGTACACCGTTGGCAGCGCGGTGTTGGCGCAGCCGTTCGGCCAGCCAGTCTTCTTCGCGCCCGACAGCATCGGCGTGCTGCCCGCGCGAGAGGCCGTAGCGCAGAACATCTTCAAACTTGGCCCCTGGCACCAAGGCCTCAGCGGTGGCGGGGTACAAATCGCGGTAGCGTTGGTTGCAGGTCAACAGCCGTTCCTCCCTATCATAAAGCACGAAACCATCGGGGATCGCCTCAATTGCGGCCCAGATGCGCATCTGTTCGGTGATATCCAACGCCAGTGTGACCATGTCGCCGTCGCGGGCGCGGCGGTCCACCAGCTTGATCCACTGGCCGCTGCGAAAGCGGATGGTCATGGGCTCAAGCGGGTCACTGTCCCAACGGGCCAACATACTGGCCACCCAGACATCGGGCACAATATCGCCGATATCAATCAGGCCGGACGTGGCGGAAATCTGCAGGATCTTTGCGTATGATATGCCAGGCGCAACCCCGTAGCCGTCAAACACCGCCATGTAGGCGCGGTTGGCGACCACCAGTTTTCCCGCTGAATCGAACACTGCAAAACCATCACGGATGGTGTCGATGGAATCCCACAGCCGCCGCTCTGCCATCACCGCCGCAGTGTGCGCCAGATCA
>JANNNF010000310.1:0-1870 GCA_031398405.1 Rhodobacterales bacterium
GCGATGTGGCCTACGGGTTCAAGTGCCAAGGCGTTCAGATTGCCAAGTGTCATACCCGCCATGAAGAACACGCCGATTGTCCAGAACAGATAGGCAGGGAAATACAGCGCTTCGGGCCAGACCCCGGTCCAGACGGTCAGGGCCATCACAAACGAGATGATGATCTGTGCGGCCAAGGTCGCGCTGACCATACGGCGCATGCCAAGGCGGACCACCAGACTCGCGTTCACCAGACTGGCCGAACCTGCGACAATCGCGATCACCGCAAACCAGAACGGAAAGCTCTCGGCGCGGTCAAAGGTTACGTCGAAAATAGGTTGGGTGGCAGACAGAGTGCCGAACAGGCTGGCAAAGCACAAGGTTTGCACGGCGATGGAATAGCGGATGGAACGGTGGCCAAGCACCTCAAGAAACCCCTGTTTCAGGGTGGTTACGCGCAGCGGGCGGCGGGCGGCGGCGGTCAGGGTTTCAGGCTGACGGGTCGAGAACCATAAGATCACCAGTCCAAGGAATACAAGAAACGCAAGAAAGATCGACCGCCAGCCATAGGCATTGATAATCACCGACCCCAGTAGCGGGGCCACGGCGGGCACCAGCGTGAATACCATCATGGCAAAGCTGACCACGCGGGCCATCTCACGCCCTTTGTGCAGATCGCGCACAAGCGCGAGCGAGACGATGCGGGGGGCAGCGACGCCGAGCCCTTGCACCACGCGGGCGGCAAGAAGCGTTTCCAGCGTGGGGGCGAAATAGGCGGCAATGGCGGCGAGGCAATACAGGCTGGCCCCGGCGAGGATCACCGGCTTCCGACCAAAGCTGTCAGACAAAGGGCCTGCGAACAGCGTGCCAAGCCCCATGCCGAACACAAAAGACGTGATGATCAGCTGCGCGCGGTTGGGCGCTTCCGGCGTCAGGTCCAGCGCGATCTGGGGCAGGGCGGGCAGCATCGCGTCGATGGAAAACGCGATGGTGGCGAACATCATCGCGATCAGGGCGATAAATTCAGTCGGGTGCAGACGGGCGGGGCTGTGTGCGGAAAATGCGGTCATGCGGGCGACGTATCACGGGGGGCAGCGGTTGGCACCCGCTAATCCGTCATGTCGGGGTCACGTTTTGCGCGATCAACTCATCCACCGCTTGCTGCCACAGCGCAACTGGTTGCGCGCCCGACAGCACATATTGATCCGCAACCACAAAGCACGGAACCCCCGTGACACCCCGTTCGCGTGCGTGGGTGTCGCGGGCAGTGACCGTGTCACGGTCGGCGTCACCGTCCAGCAGGCGGGCAATTGCGGCACGGTCCAGCCCGGTACTGCCCGCGATATCGGCAAGCACTCCGACATTGCCGATATCGCGGCCTTCCTTCCAATAGGCGCGGAACAGGGCCGACACCACTGGGGTCTGGCGGCCTTCCAGCCCGGCCCAATGGATCAGGCGGTGCGCGTTCAACGTGTTGGGCAGGCGTTTGGGGGTGTCTGGGTCCATATCCACCCCGGCTTGGCGCGCGGCCTCGCGCAAGCGGCCGTGAATAGCGGCAAGTTTATCGGGCCCACCGAAATGGTCACTCAGGTAGCTGCGCTTGTCGACGCCGTCAGCCGCCATATCAGGGTTCAACTGAAACGGGTGCCATTCAATCTGAAACGGATGGTCGGCGCGGCTTTCCAGCGCGCGGTCCAGATTGGTCTTGCCGATATAGCACCACGGGCAAACCGGATCAGAGAAGATATCAAGGCGGATCATAATGCACCCTTGGGCTGTGACGCAGTGCAGATAAGCGGGTGCCAAGGCCGTTGCAAGGCGCGACGGTGGGCATCAGACCGGGCGCGTCAGACCGGGCGCGTCAGACCGGGCGCGTCAGACCGGGCGCGTC
>JANNNF010000335.1:0-7368 GCA_031398405.1 Rhodobacterales bacterium
GGGGGTTTCACACCCCCGGACCCCCGTGGGATTTTGTGCCAAAGTGAATGCAAGAGACTTATGTCTTTACCCTCATGTTTTCCGGGTCGTACAGAGGGCGCAGGTGGAGTTTGGCGGACAGGATTTCGCCTGCAACATCAAGGCTGTATTGGCCGGAGTTCAAGTGGACGTCTGTCACCCCGTCTGAATGGCGGACATATCCGTAGCCAATGGGTTTGCCGACGGTGTAGCCAAATCCGCCCGAGGTGAGGTAGCCCACCGGAACCCCGTCGCGCAGAATGGTTTCGCGGCCCAGAAGCACGGCATCGCGGTCATCAAGCGTGAAGCCCGCAAAGCGTTTGGTCGGCGGTTGGTCCTTGGCGAGGGCAAGAGCGTCACGTCCCATGAAGGGGGTGTTGCTGCGGAGTTTGACCGCCCAACCGAGGCCCGCCTCAAAAGGTGTGTCGTTGGGGGAAATGTCGGACGACCACGCACGGTAGCCCTTTTCCAAGCGCAGCGATTCCAGCGCGCGGTAGCCAACAGGCCGCAGACCCTGCCCCGTCGCCATTAACGCATCATAGACGGCGGCAAGGCGCGCAATGGGCACATGCAGTTCCCACCCCAGCTCGCCCACATAGGTCACCCGCAGGGCGCGCAGGGGTTGGCCTGCGACGGTGATTTCGCGCACGTGGCCAAAGGGGAAGGCTGCGTTTGACACATCGGCATCAGTCACAGCGGCAAGGATCGCGCGGGAGGCTGGCCCCATCAGCGACAGCGTGCCCCAGCTTTCAGTCACATCGGTGAAACGCGCATCGGCGGGCAGCGCGTCAAGGAACAGCCCCGCGTCATGGGTGCGAAAGCCAGTGCCGGTGACGATGTAGAAATGATCCTCCGCCAGCCGGGCCACGGTCAGATCCGCCTCGATCCCGCCGCGCGAGTTGAGAAGTTGGGTGTATGTCAGCCGGCCCACAGGCTTGCCCACGTCATTGGCGCACAGCCAGTTCAGCATGTCCGCAGCCCCCGGACCTTGCACCTCATACTTGGCGAAAGAGGTCTGGTCGAATAGCCCGGCCACAGTGCGGACATGGGCATGTTCCGCCCCAACCGCATCAAACCAGTTCTGCCGACCCATCGAAGAGGCGTCCACAGCTTGCGTGCCTTTGGGGGCAAACCAGTTCGGCCTCTCCCACCCCAGTTTTGCGCCAAACACTGCCCCTTCTGCCGCCAGCCGCCCGTACAGGGGCGAGGTCAGGGCGGTGCGGCCCGAGGTATATTCCTCATGCGGATAGGCCACGGTGTAGTGTTTGCCGTAGGCCTCCAGCGTGCGGTCCAGCACCCATTGGCGGTTGGCGTGCAAGCCTGCAAAGCGGCGGATGTCGACCACCCACAAATCCAGCGGAGCCTCGCCCGTCATTGCCCATTCGGCCAGCACCCAGCCAGCCCCTCCGCCAGAGGCAATGCCAAAGGCGTTGAACCCGGCCCCCACATACATGTTGGCACATTCGTTCGCCCGGCCAAGGATGAAATTGCCATCGGGGGTAAAGCTTTCGGATCCGTTGATCATCTGCTTCACACCCGTCTCGGCCAGCACCGGAAACCGCGCAACGGCCTGTTCGACATGCTGGGCGAAGTGGTCGTAATCATCATCGAACAGGCGGAATTCCCAGTCGTCGGGCACGTCGCCTGTGACCCATGGTTGCGGGTTGGGTTCATAGCCGCCCATCACCAGCCCGCCGACCTCTTCCTTGAAATAGGTGCGCCGGTCGGGGTCGCGCAGGGTGGGGGTGTCGGGCGACAGGCCCGCGATCTTGTCGGTGATGATGTATTGATGCTTGACCGGTTGCAGCGGCACCGTGACCCCCGCCATCGCCCCCACTTGCCGCGCCCATTGGCCCGCACAGTTGACCACCGTGTCGCAGGTGATTGTGCCTTGATTGGTATAAACCCCAGTGATCCGGTTGCCCGCCATGGCAAAGCCCGTCACCCGCACGCCTTCAAAGAACCGCGCGCCGTGCATCCGGGCCCCCTTGGCCAGCGACTGGGTGATGTCGGACGGGCTGGCTTGCCCGTCGGTCGGCAGCCACGATGCGCCGATCAGATCGCCCACCTCCATCTGCGGCACCATCGCCTTCACCTCGGCAGGCGAGATGAGCTGCATCTCCATCCCGAAACTGCGGGCTGTGGTGGCGAGGCGGCGGTATTCGGTCCAGCGGTCCGGGGTGGTGGCAAGGCGCAGACAGCCCGTCATCTTCCACCCAGTGTCCAAGCCTGTTTCCGCATCCAGCCCTTTATACAGATCGACCGAGTATTTCAAAACCTTGGTGATAGAGGCCGATGACCGCAATTGCCCCACCAGCCCCGCTGCGTGCCACGTGGACCCCGAGGTCAGTTTGCCCTGTTCCAGCACGATCACATCGGCCTTGTGGTCGCGCGCGAGATGGTAGGCTGTAGAGCAGCCGATGATGCCGCCGCCGATGACGATGATCTGGGCGTGGGTGGGGAGGGTCATTTCAGGTAGGTCCATACTTGAGGGTATAGGCGGCGGTTGCCGCCCGTAATTTGGCAAAGTTTTCATCGGCGTAAGCGGCGTAGTTTACCCCCGGTGCCGACAGGTAAAGTTCCGATACCTTGGCCCACAGCGCTTCGCGCAGCAGCGAGGCACATTGCATCGCATCAAAGGCGCGGATCAGGGCTTGGGTGGGTGTGGCGTCAAAATAGGTGGCAAGTAGAGTGTGCGACTGGGCATCAGTCATTCCTGCGTTCGACGCGGCCCCGGCAAGGTCGAACATCGAGGTGGAAAAGCCCGCGTATTCAAAGTCGATCAGCCACAGCCGTTTGCCATCATCGAGGAAATTTGCGGGCAGCAGGTCGTTATGGGCGAAGATGATCGGCAGCGGGATTTGGGCGGCCTCCCACGCGTTGGCCTGCGCTAAAAGCCGCGGCAGAACGGGCTTGCCAGCGGCGGTCAGGGTTCGGGCATAGTCGCGGATGGTATGAAACACCCAGAACAGATAGGCCTCGCCGGTCACGTGCACAGGCATACCGGCGTGAAACTGGTGCAGCAGGTGGGCGATCCGGGCGGGGTCGGCGCAGAGGTCAGCCGCGCCAAGGGTGCGTGAGGTGATGAAATCAGTGACCATCACGCCGGGTTCAGTATAGGTCACTGCGGGGGCGAAGCCTGCGGCATGGGCGGCGCGGGTGGTCATCGCCTCACGCACGCGATTGACGTGGTGAAAGGGGTAATCGAGGCCGAAACGCACCACATGGGGTCCGTCATCATCGGTCACCTTCCAGATCTCATTCGACAAGCCTCCATGCAAAGGCTCGGCCTGCGGGGTGCCGTGCCAGCAGGGCAAGGCGAGGATGCGGGCAAGGCTCATCGCGGGCTTCCTAGACTGGAGCGGGCGGCGGTGGCGCGGATCAGGCGGTCGGCGATGATGGCGATTGCGGCGACGCAAAACCCGGCCACCAGACCCCGGCCCGCATCGGCCTTGGTCAGGGCGATATAGACCTCTTGCCCCAGATCGCGAGTGCCAACCAGGGCGGTGATCACCAACATCGACAGCGCGAACAGGATGGTCTGATTCAACCCGAGCAAAAGCTCTGGCAAGGCCAGCCGGAGTTTCACCTTCATGATCTGCGGACCGGTGCAGCCCATGGCGCGGGCAGCCTCGATCAGCCGTGCATCCACCCCCTGCAACCCAAGAGCCGTATAACGGATGGCGGGCACCACGGCATAAGCGACGACCGCCAGCATGGCAGTAAAATCCCCGACCCGGAACAGCATGACAGCGGGCATCAGGTACACAAAGCTGGGCAACGTCTGCGCCGTGTCGATTACCAGCCGCACCCCGCGCCACAGGGCGGGGCGGCTGGCGGCGATGATGCCAATAGGCAGGCCGATGGTCATGGCAAAGATGGTCGACAGCCCGCACAGATAGACGGTGATCATCGCCTGTTCCCACAGGCCTGTGGCGGCGATGAAGGTGGTCAACAGGGCCGCCAGCACCGCGAGCCTGGCACCACCGATGCGCCAGCCGACCAGGGCCAGCATGACGGCCACCCCCAGCCATGGCAGGTCCACCAGTGCCCGTTTGGTGGGCACCAGAACATGGATCAGCAGGGTGTTCTTGACCCCTTCCAAATGATCGAAATAGGTGATGTTGATATATTCCACCACTTGCCCCCAGAAGGTGCCGGTGGACAAGTACCAGCCTTCCGGCCAGCGGTGCAGCGCGGGCACCGCGAAGGCCAAGGCGCAACCGATGGCCAAAATCCCCGCCACCATTTGCCAGACACCGTGCACGCCCCGCGCAGTGACCGCTGCCTGTGACACCCGGTCCAAGCTTATCGCCAGTGCCACGATGGCAAAGCCGGCCTCCACCCCTGCGCCAAAATCCAAACGTCGCAGCGCCGCCAGTACGTCAAACCCGAGGCCCCCTGCCCCAATCATCGACGCGATGATCACCATGTTCAGCGACTGCATGATCACCTGATTGACCCCCACCATCAGCCCCGGACGCGCAACTGGCAGCATCACCCGCCATGTCATCTGAGCATCAGTGCAGCCCACCATCCTGCCCAAATCGCGGATATCATCTGGCACCCGCATCAGGGCGAGCCCTGTGCCCCGGATCATTGGCGGCATGGCAAAAATTACGGTGGCAACGATGGCGGCCGTCGGGCCAAAGCCGAACAGGATCAGAATCGGCACGAGGTAGGCGAACACCGGCATGGTCTGCATCAGGTCCAGCACCGGGTCCAGTGCACGGCCAAAACGCGGATGGCGATATGCCGCCAGACCAAGCGCCAACCCGCCCGCAACGCCAATCGGCACCGCAATCAAGATCGACGCGAGCGTGACCATAGCCGAAGCCCATTGGCCAAACACTGCGAGATAGGTGAAACATGCCGCTACCAGCAGCGCCACCCGCACGCCCCCCGCCCAATGACCAATCAGCGCGGCAAGGCCGGTAACGACGACCCACGGCAACGCGGGCAAAGGGCCGATGCCCGCCGACAGCAGGCCAAGGGCCGCGCGGTACGGCGCATCGACCACGGCCGCAATCCCGCGGGTCAGGTCTTTGAAGGTAAAGAGGCCAAAGCTTGCGTCATTCAGCAGCCAGTCGATGAAGCCGCTGATCATCGGGCGGAATGGCGGGATCAGCGATTTGGGATAGTCAAAGGCCCAAGGCAGCGCCGGCCTGCCCCAGATCAGCAGGCCCACAAACAGCAGAAGGGCAACCGGCCACAGGGCATTGCGGGAGTGGGGCATGGCGGGGGCGAGGGTTGTCATCCTACCCTTCCAGCATAAGGTCGATGACAGTCTGGCGGTGCAGATGGCCAAGGATCTGGCCGACGGGCGAGGTGACAGCCACCACCGCGGCCCCTTGCACGAACAAGGGGGCCGCATCCGCCACGGTACTGTGGGCGGCGATGGTTTGCGCCGGGTCTGCACCCGTGGCCGCGCCCATCACCGACCCTACCCGCACCACCCGCGCGCGTGGCACGGCCGCGGTAAAGGCGCGGACGTAATCGCTGGCTGGGTGCAGCACGATATCTTCGGGCGTGCCGACCTGCACCACCACCCCGTCTTTCATGATGGCGATGCGGTCAGCCAGCCGGATCGCCTCGTCAAAGTCATGCGTCACAAACAGGATGGTTTTGTGCAGGGATGCTTGCAGGCGCAGGAATTCATCCTGCATTTCGCGCCGGATCAGCGGATCAAGGGCCGAAAACGGCTCATCCAGAAACCATAGTGCGGGGTTGGCGGCCAGACTGCGGGCGATGCCGACGCGCTGTTGCTGACCGCCCGACAGTTCGTGGGGAAAGGCCGCCTCGCGCCCCGCAAGCCCCACCAGCGTTATCATCCGCCGGGCGGTTTCTTCGCGCAAGGCCTGTGCCTGACCCTGCACTTGCAGGGGGAAAGCCACGTTTTTCAGCACTGTCAGATGCGGCAGCAGGGCGAAATGTTGAAACACCATGCCCATGGCATGCCGGCGCAACTGGATCATCCGGGCATCGGTCGCCTTGCGCAAATCCTCGCCCTGAAACAGAATTTCGCCGGCATCGGGTTCAATCAGGCGCGACAGGCACCGCAACAGGGTGGACTTGCCCGACCCCGACAGGCCCATGATCACGAAAATCTCGCCCTTGCCGATAGTCAGATCCACCCCGCGCACCGCAGGCAACAGACCGGCAGCCGCCAGTTGCGCATCGGTCAGCTGCCCACCCGATGCAGCAAGCCGTTCGGCCCCGCGCGGGCCAAACAGCTTCCAGATGTTGCGGCAGATCAGTTCGGGATCGGGCAAGGGCAGGCTTCCGTGGGGGGCATACAGGGCTACTTGGCGATCCACGCCGACCAACGCGGTTCATTGGCGGCCATCCAAGTGGCAACCACATCCTCGACCTTGGCCCCGTCCAGATCGACGGCTGTGATCATCGCGCCCATTTCGGCGTTGTCGATGGTGAAGGCGGTGATGGCGCGGGCCGCACCTGGCCATTTGTCTGCCACCCCGGCCCAACCCACTTTCCAGATGTCGCCAAACGGCTTGCCGCAATCATAGGCGGCATCGGGGTTGCTGCCCCATGCAGGATCAGAATAACAATCGGTGGTGTAGTCGGGGAATTTCACCCAGTCGCCCTTGTATTTGGCAGGTGCCCAATGGGGTGCGTAAATCCACAACAAGACCGGAGCCTCGCGCTGCACCGCACTTTCCAACTCGGCAAACAGGGCGGCATCGGTGCCCGCATGAACCACCTCGAACGGCAGGGCCAGCGCCTCGATCCGTTCCTCATCAAACCCGCCCCAAGTGACGGGACCGCCGAGATAGCGACCCTTCGGTGCGGTCTCAGGCGTGGAAAATGCCTCGGCACATTCAGGGGTCAGCAAGGCCGTCCAATCCGGCAGACCGGGGCAGCGGTCGGCCATGTAGGCTGGATACCACCATTCCTCTTTCGCCTGCATCCCGGTCTCGCCGAAGCTGACGGTATTGCCGGTGGCAATCGAGGCATTCATCGCATCGGCGGCAGTGGTCGCCCAAAGCTCCATCGCGACATGCAGATCGCCGGATTCGATCCCGGGGAACTGAGCAAGATAATCGGCCTGCACCAGCTCCACGTTATAGCCGGCTTCTTCCAGGATCGCGGCCATGATGTTGGTGGTGACCAACTGTCCGGTCCAGTCGTGCAACGTCAGTTTGATCGGATCGGTGCTTTCCGGCTCGGCCATTGCCGCACCCGCACCGATCACCAAGGCCGCGATGGCCATCGGGTAACCCGTTCTCATCCTAATCTCCCGCATCTGTTGGTTGTCGATCTGCCTTCCGTTGTTCGGAAGTGCAATTGCCAGGTCAGCTTTGGGCCATCCCTGCGCCCTGTCAAAGCATT
>JANNNF010000386.1:0-2456 GCA_031398405.1 Rhodobacterales bacterium
GCTTGGATCCCCGCCCGCACCGCCTCGGCGATGAAAGCCCCGGTATACAGGGTCAGGGCCACCAGCATGGCGGTAAAGGCGTGGTCAATGCTGATACCACCGGCAAAGTTGAACTTGCCCATCACAGGCAGTTCGAATGACAGCCCCATGGCGATGCACATCAGCGCAACTGGCCCCAACAAGATCAGCAAGCTTTTCCACCACGTGACAGGGCGGTCGCCAGTGGCTTCCTGAATGACGCGGGCACTGCGCAGAACGCGCATATTCACAAAAATCGAGACTGCAACAACGGCAGCCACAGCCAGAAAGCTGAGGCTGAGTGCAAGATCGCCAATGTTCAGAAACCCAAGACCACGCGCAAAGAACGGCGCGGGCACATTCAGGCCTTGGTTCGTCAGCGCAACAGTCCCACCAAAGCTCATCGTGGCAATAGGGGGCTGGCCATCAGCGATCAGGGCCGCACTTTTGCGGAAATCTGCGGTGGTCGGCAGCGTTTCCGACAAGATCACGTAGGCGAGGATGATCCACAGCAGGAGGGGAATGTTGCGGAACATCTCGACATACACGGTCATCAGGCGGGCAACGATCCAGTTGTTCGACAGGCGCAAGACACCCGCCGTGACCCCCATAATGGTCGCAAACACGCAGCCGATGAAGGCCAAAACCAGCGTGTTGACCAGCCCGACCATTGCCGCCCGGAAGTGGCTGCTGTCATTGGTGTAGGGGATCAGGGCCTGCCCGATATCATACCCCGCACGGGCCGACAAAAAGCCAAAGTCGATATCCTTGTCCTTGGCGGCAAGGTTGACAATGGTGTTGTTCACCAGCCAAGCCGCACCCAGCAACACGAGGATCAGCACAATCACCTGAATGGTGAAAGCCCGAAACCGCGTGTCATAGATAAGCATACTCAGCCGAAAGTCTTTCGGTGCGTCGCTGGCAATTGCCATATGTGTAACCCCCTGTGCCTGACCGTGCTTCGGCTTTGTGCCGATTATGGCGCGGGACTTTCCCCGTCCGGTGCAGGCGTTATTGTCGTGGATGGCTGGACGAGGCGGGGCGCGCCGTTTCCAGCGCGCCCCAGATCAGATCAGCGGATCGGCGGAGCGTATTGCAGCCCGCCTTGGGTCCACAATGCGTTCAGGCCACGGGCCAGACCGATCGGTGTGGACGAGCCGATGTTTGCTTCAAAAATCTCGCCATAGTTGCCCGAGGCAGCAATCGCGCGCTTGCCCCATTCCTTGTCGAGACCCATCATTGTGCCCATGTCATTGTCGCCAATGCCAAGCAGGCGCTGCACTTCGGGATCATAGCTTGCGTCAGCGGCTGCGGCTGCGGCCACTTCTTCAAGGTTCGCTTGCGTGATGCCCTTCTCTTCTGCGACCAGCAGCGAGAAGTACACCCAACGGACGATATCGCCCCACTGGTTATCGCCATGACGGACGACCGGGCCGAGCGGCTCTTTCGAGATGATTTCCGGCAAGATGATGTGGTTCGCCGGATCAGCCATAGTTGCACGGGTTGCAGCAAGACCTGACGCGTCGGTGGTGTAGGCGTCGCATGCACCGGCCAGATACTGACGGGCAGCTTCGCTGTCGTCCGCCACGGTGACAGGGTTGTACTTGATGTTGTTCTGTTTGAAGAAGTCGGCCAGGTTCAATTCGGTCGTGGTGCCAGTCTGGATGCAGACGGTTGCACCGTCGAGTTCCTTGGCGGACGAAACGCCGAGGTCTTTCTTTACCATAAAGCCCTGACCGTCATAGTAGTTGACGGCGACGAAATCGAACTTGAGATCGTTATCGCGCGAGAACGTCCAGGTCGAGTTACGGATCAACACGTCCACTTCGCCCGAAGCCAGGGCGGTGAAACGGGTTTCACCCGTGGTCGGCACGTATTTCACTTTCGCAGCGTCGCCCAGAACGGCAGCCGCCAAAGCCTTGCACAAAGCCACGTCGAAGCCCTGATAGGCCCCGTTCGCATCGGGTGCGCCAAAGCCGGTCAGACCGGTGTTGGAGCCGCAGATCAGCTCGCCACGCGCCTTCACGTCATCGAGCGTGGTGGCCGAAGCCATGCCCGCGATGATCGTGGTGGCAGCAAGTGCGCCGAAGAATACGGATTTGTTCATTCTTACCTCATCCTGAGTTTCCGTCCTTTGGACGGTGTTTTTTGATGCCCCGCAGGTCTTGCAGGACCGAAACTGTTGGAGGTGAGCCTCTCCCAGTGCTGGCTAGTTTCCTCCGAAGCGGTTTGAAAGGTCAAGCGAAACCGGGGTATACTGGGTTTACGCCCGCAAATCACGCATTTGCTCAATAAAACTTGACGCTTAGCCACCACGTTGGGCAGCGTACAGAAGATTGTTACCCGCACAATGCAAAGAATCGCCCGGCATGCAGGAAGGCAGCACGGCGCAAGGCCTCATGCGCAGCGGCATCTTCGTCGATCCCCCACTGTTCGTC
>JANNNF010000400.1:0-2273 GCA_031398405.1 Rhodobacterales bacterium
TTCTCAAAGTTACAGACCGGGCAGGTGGTTTTGTAAAGAACAGAGGTGTGGGTCTGCTTTCCATACTGCGATCCGTGCGTAAAGGATGTCCCCGCATCATTCGAAACCGACACATTGACCCTTTGACCGCCGGACTCGTCACTTGCCTCGCCCAGCGCGCCCTCTGGATCAAGCAGGGTTTGGAATGATGGCTGCTACTGGTGAACTGCCCTGAATACAGCGGTCAGCAGCAAGTGCGGAACGGTCAGGGCGGCCAGACCGATAAACACGATTTGCAGTGTTGCGGGTTGAAATGCAGGGGTAAAAACGGCAAGGACAATGGCGCCAAGCGCGGTCATTGCCAAAGTCGCCCCCATGATTGGCCCTGCGGCGCGCAGACCTTGCAGCGGCGTTAGGCGCAGCTGATCTGCCGTCAGCAGAAAATGGCGGGGAGAATGCAGGAGACAGAAATAGATCACAAAGTAGATCAGGGGTGGGGTGACCAAGGCCGTCGCAACCAGCAAAGCATATTCCACCGTAACACAGGGCGCAGCCCGTAGGTTCACCACCAGACATAAGACCGACGCGATGCTTGCCGCGATGGCTGTCTTGTGCAGCAGGGTAGCAAACAAGGTGGCGGTTGGCTCTGCTATCAGAAAACCAAACAGCACTGCCACGTCGGATTGAAAAACCAACGCGGGCAAGGCTATGACAGAGATACCCAACGGCAGGCTTTGCCACAGGCCCACCTCGGCCCGCCAGTCGTCTGAAAAATGCAGCGCCGAATAGATCAGAAACGCGCCAAGAGCGATGCTTGGTGCGATGATCCACAAAATCACCACCGCAATCGCAAGCCCGATGTAGCCTGCGATGAATACCGCGTGATCGCGCAGTGTGATCAGCGGCCAAAGAGCGCTGGCGACCCGGTGATCTAACGCGCCGTGGGGCAGGCCCAGCAGGGCAACCAATGGCCCCAGTACAATGATCTGCCATATCAGAGGCGGTTGGAAAATAAGCAAAAGCCCTAACAAAAACGGAACTACAGCCGCAAACAGAATACGGTGTTGTGCGGCCAGATGTGATGTGCTGGTCATCCGGTGAACACTTCGCGCAGGAAGGGGGCGGGCGGCAAGGACGCCATCACCGACACCCGGTCAATGGGTGCGGTTGATCCCGACAGAAACCGCTCCAGCCGGTCGGCGGGCGCGTTGCGGAACAGGGCGCTGAACAGGGCTGGCCCCCGGTCGGGACGGCGTTGCAACACCCGCAGGAATACACCGTCCATGAAACGGGTCACCGGGCTGTCTATACTCAGATCGATGTGGTCCGAGCCACGCAGGATCTGGGCGGCGCAAAGATCGGCCATCTCTTGGATGCGTTGATAAGCATAGCCAGTGCTGGGCCGTGCCGCCCCGCCGCGCAATCCGGCATGAGCAAAGCGCGCGGGTGCGGTTGGCACCCCCGATGGTGGCAGCACCATCGGGATAAACGCGCGTTCTTCGCGCAAGACATCATAGGTTTGTCCCCGGGTCAGTTGCGCGATTTCGCACTCCAACCAGCGCCGATGTTCGCTGATGTCGGGTATTTGTGCACCAAAGGTGGTAACCTCGACCAGCGCCTCATCACGCGCGAACGGCAGGATATAGACGAAATCCACCCGGTCGGGGCGCGGGGCGGCAAAACACATCATCGGCACGTCATCCGGGTCAAAAGCATCAAACCCGACCCGGATTTCCTGCCCCAGAAACGACTGGCCGTACCCAGAGGTGCGCCCGGTGGGACGGGTGTCGATCACATATCGGCTGGTCAGTTGACCGGCACTGGTTTCCACCCGCCACGGGCCGTCCATCGCGGGCAGCCGTGGGTCGGCCAAGACGGATATGCCAAGGCGCAGGTCGATGTTTTGTGCCGCATGACAGATTTGCACCGCCAGTTGGTAGAATGCCCCCGATGACACGCTTTCATAGCGCAGACGATTTGATCTACGCCGAGCAGTTACACCGCCGCTGGAGACATGCCATTTCGACCAGCTAGTCCGCACACAAGTCGTGAACGGATCAGGCCGGGTGCGAAAGAATGACCAGACACGGTCATCTTTGTATTCCAGGCGCGGCTCGACAACCGTGACACGCAGGCCTGATCCTGCCAGACGCACAGCTAGGCTGAGGCCCGCGCAGCCGCCACCGAGGATCGCCACATCGGTATCAATAGCTGCCATTGATGGCCGCCTTCGAGGATGGAGGGCTCGGATCAAGGATGACCGGATGCAGGTGCAGATCAATGGCTGGCTTTGG
>JANNNF010000402.1:0-9132 GCA_031398405.1 Rhodobacterales bacterium
GCCCGCTTTGACCTTGGGAGGTCTGGTCTAGCTGGCCATCGCGGCACCGTCGGCTTTGATAGTCTGGCAGGCCGACCTTGCGGCGCATTTCGCAAACCCGTTCGGACCCATGCCATTAGCGGCGAAGACGACGAGGGCAAGGAACACGAGGCCTCGCAACGCAAGCTGGATCAGGCCCGTGAAAAGGGTGAGATTCCTCGGTCCCCTGATCTGTTGACAGCGGCGTCCTATGCGGGGTTGTTGGTCGCCGCACTTGTGTTTGGCGGGGCGGCGTTGCAACAAGTAGGCCAGGCGGGCAGCGTTTTGCTGGACCAGTCAGCATTACTATCGCGGCAAGCAACCTCGGGATTTTCGCAACCGTTGGGTGGCATTTTGGTGAATATGGCGCTGCCTGTATGGCCCTTTGTCCTAATTCCCGCAGCCGCTGTTTGCGCAATGATCTTTGTGACCAAGGCATGGCTCTTTACGCCTGACAAACTCGGTCTACGGCTTTCACGCATCTCGCCAATCGCCAATTTCGGGCAAAAGTTCGGGCGCAATGGGATATTCGAATTTGGCAAAAGTTTTGCAAAGCTGTGTATTATCTCGTGTCTAATGGGCTTGTTTCTGACGCACCGTGCGACGGATATTCTCGTTACCCAAAGTCTTGAGCCCGCTGCTGCAACTGGCATCTTGCTGCGCTTGATGGTGGAATTTCTGACGCTGATCCTTGCGATTTCGATTGTGATGGGTGGGCTTGATTACCTCTGGCAATGGGCGGAGCATGGCCGACGTAACCGCATGTCGCGTCAGGACCAGATCGAAGAATCCCGCGAGTCTGATGGTGATCCGCACCAGAAAGCCGCTCGCCGGGCCCGCGCGCAAGAGATTGCGACCAACCGGATGCTGGCCGATGTGGCGACGGCCGACGTGATCGTTGTGAACCCGACGCATTACGCCGTCGCCCTAAAGTGGAACCGCGCCGACCGGCATGCTCCGATTTGTGTTGCCAAGGGAGTGGATGAAATTGCAGCCCGCATCCGTGAACGTGCGGCAACGGGAGGGGTGCCCATTCATAGTGACCCGCCGACAGCCCGGGCGATTTATGGCAGCGTAGAGGTGGGACAGCACATCAGGCACGAACATTTTCGCGCCGTGGCGGCGGCGATCCGCTTTTCCGAGGCGATGCGCAAACGTGCGCGGAGGAAAAATTGAAGCAAATTGAAAATCTTCACAGACTTGGCGCGTTGACGCAGATCGTGCTGGACGTGCAACTGGCACGTCTGACCGAAGCTGCGGCGGCGCGCGAGGTCAGTCTTGCCCATCTGGCCAGTCTGGCGCAGGTGACGCAGGCGGTCGGTCTGTCGGAACTGGCTCAAGCGCAGGTGCAACTGACCTATGACCGCTGGGCCGAGGCGCGTCGGGCAGAAATAAACCTTGTGCTAGCCCGGCAGACGGCAGAATGGATGCAGGCCCGCGCGGACGCGAGCCTGGCTTTCGGGCGTAGAGATGTTTTGCGCCGGTTGGCGGAAAAGCCGCAGCGCTAGCTGTCTTGCCGCACAATCTCGACGATCAGAACATCTGTCACCAGATCAGGCGCAGCTTTGAACGCGGTCTCTTTCAACGCCTCTCGCAGCAGCACCAAATTGGCTGCGTCGGTAAAGGCCCCCCTAAAACCACCCGCATTGGCATGATCGAACAAAACCTGTAGAAGTGCGTCGCGCATTTTGGGTTCGATTGCATAAACGGCTTCTGTGCTGCCCGCCGTCACTTCCAGGCTCAGTGACAGCACCACCATCGCGGTCACCCGCCCGCCTTCAACCACTGGAATGACGAATTGGTTCGACATTTTCACATACTCGGGCGGCACAATCGGCTCTTGGTTTTCGACGGTTTCAACCGGCGCGGCAGGGTGGCGCAGGAAAATTCCCGCACCCGTCCCTGCCCCAAGACCTATAATCGCCAGTATCAACGGAATGAGTTTGCCCATGGATCAGAACGGGAGCAGGATATCGGCAACCTGCTGTCCATAGCGCGGTTGCTGCACTTCGGTGATCTGTCCACGCCCGCCATAGGAAATCCGCGCGCCGGCAATCTTGTCATAGGTGATTTCGTTCTGGCGTGAGATATCGATCGGCCGCACGTAGCCGGTGATCAGCAACTCGCGCAACTCGTTGTTCACACGCACTTCTTGCTGTCCCTCCAGCCGCAGCACCCCGTTTGGAAGTTCTTCCACTACTGTCGCCGCCACCCGCAACGTCAGCTGTTCATTGCGGCTGACAGACCCGTTGCCCTTGTAGCTGGAACTGGAGCTGGTCTCGACTGCATCGGCCATACTGGCCCCTTCGGGCAATTTTTCATCCAGCCGCTGCGGGATACCGAAAAGCGACGGCATGCCCATGGTTTCACCCCCAGATCTTGTACGCCCCGTACTGTTGGAAATTTGCGCGGAATCGTCGATTTCGATCACAACGGTCAGAATATCCCCCGTTTGTGCGGCCCGCCGGTCGCCGAACAGCGAGTCTGTCCCAGCTGTCCAGAGTGAGGACGCGTCGGTCGGGCCGGATGGGTCGGCATAGTCTGGCAGGGCTGTCGAATACATCGCATGGTGTTGATAGCTGCCCTCCAAAGGCGAGAAGTCGGGGGCACGGCCCACCTGTTGCAGCTTGCCACAGGCGGCGAGAGACAGGCTGGCGAGGATCATGATTGGTCGCATGAAGGCTCCTTCAGGATTGCGGGCCGACACGCACCACGCCATCCGGGCCGATCTGGCCGGTGACAGTGGTGCGCGAAGCTAGGTTCATCACCCGGATCACATCGCCGGTACCGCCTCTGGCGAGGGCGCGCCCTTCAGTCAGGATGGACAGCGCACCCGCGCGGTAGATCAGCGGCACAATCTGGTTGCGGTCGATCAGGGCCGGGGGACCAATGTCTTGCGCGCGAATGGCGCGGCCTGGATAAATGGCAATGCGCGCCTCCATCCCGATGGCGGTCAGCGGGTCATCCAACGCGCCGGGAATTGCGGCCTCAACCAGTGTCACGTCGTCCGGCCCCAGTACGGCCATGGCGCGGATGGTGCGGTTGGCGACCAGACTGTCGGCCATCGCAGCGGTGGGCAGCAGGAACAAAAGCCGCCACATCAACGCACCTGTGTGGTGGCAGACAGCATCTGATCGGCGGCTGTGATCACCTTGGCGTTCAATTCATATCCTCGCTGAGCCTTGATCAGTTCTGTCACCTCGCGCACGGCATCGACGCTGCTTTCCTCCAGATATCCCTGCCGCAGGGTGCCCAGACCATCAATGCCGGGCGTGCCCACAAGAGCCGGGCCAGAGGCCGGGCTTTCGAGGAACAGGTTTGATCCCATCGCCTCCAGCCCTTTTTCGTTGGTAAAGCCAACAAGGTTCAACTGGCCCAGCAGTTCGGGTTCAACCCGGTCGGCGAAATAGGCGTAAACCTCACCCTCTGCATTGATGGAAAGGCTGCGGGCATCGGACGGAATGGTTAGACCGGGGGCGACAGTGTAGCCGTCCGAGGTGACAATCAGCCCCTCGCCCGTGCGTTTCAGCGCGCCGTCGCGGGTGTAGCCGGAATTGCCGGCAGGCAGCGTGACCTCTAGGTAGCCTTTGCCCTCAATTGCCACATCCAGATCGCCGCCGGTTTGTGCCAAGGTGCCCTGCGCCAGCACCACCGAAACCGACGTCGGTCGCACCCCAAGGCCGATTTGGATGCCGGTTGGCAGCACGGTGCCACTTTGCGAGGAAATCGTGCCGGGCCGCGCAACCTGTTGATAATGAAGATCGGCGAAGTCTGCCCGCAGGGCGTTGTAGCCGGTGGTGGACATGTTGGCGAGGTTTTGTGACACCACATCGACCCGCATCTGCTGGGCCGCCATGCCGGAGGCCGCAATCTGAAGGGCTTTCATCGGGGGCTCCTATCGGCCAAGCGTTTCAATGACGCCGCGCAGACGGCTGTCTTCGGTATCAAGGAATTTCTGGCCCATCTCATAGGCGCGCTGCACCTCGATCATCCGGGCGATTTCTGATACAGGTTCCACGTTGCTGTCCTCAAGATAGCCTTGGAGGATCACCGCGCCGTCAGTCGGTCCCAGCGCATCAGCGGCAAACAAAGTGCCGGCCTGATGCCGCAGGGTCAGCGGGTCGGACGGTGCCCACAGACCCACACGGGTTAACGGCGCACCATCGGCTGACAGGGTGCCATCTTGCCCCATCGCCACCACGCGCGCGTTTGGGGGCACAAACACCGGCGCGCCCCCCTGATCCAGCAAGCGGTAGCCATCGTTGTTGACCAATTCGCCTGCAGGAGAGGGCGTAAAGCTGCCTGCCCGCGTCAGGCGTTCGCCATCGGGCGTTTCGACCAGAAAGAAGCCGTCGCCCTGAATGGCAAAATCAAAAGTGCCCCCGGTCTGGCTTACGCCTGCTTGGGTCAGGTCAATGGCGCGAGTATTGCCTCGCGCCATTGACAGTGACGCATCATCACCCATCCGCGCCACATATTCTGAAAAGATCATCCCTTCCCGCCGGAACCCAGTGGTAGAGATGTTGGCAATGTTCTGCGCCACCATCTGCATTTCGCGCATGAGGCCGGACTGGCGGGTCAGCGTGGTGTAGCCTGCAGCGTCCATAGGTCAGCTTCCTGCGATCATCGGGATGATGTGGTTGGTAAAAAATGAAATGAGCGTGGAAGTCATGAAGCTCATCGAGACCCAGAACACTGCAAGCATTGCGCCCACTTTGGGCACGAAGGTCAGCGTCATTTCCTGCACCGAGGTCAGTGCCTGAAACAGGCCTATGCTGACGCCAGCCACCAGTGCGACGGTCAGCAAGGGGGCCGAGATTTGCACGGCGATCCACAGCCCTTGGCGAAGCGTGTCAAAGATCATTGCCTCGGTCATGATTTAGACCGGCATCCGCAAGATTTCCTGATACGCCTCAACCACACGGTCGCGCACGGTGGCAACGGTTTCCACCGCAAGCTGCGATGAGGCAAGCGCCTGCACCAAAGCATGCGGGTCGGCGTTGCCAGTCACTGCGGCCTTTGCGGTGCGTTCATGGTCGGCTAGGGCATCGGTGAAATTCTCCACCAAATCACCCATCACCGATCCGCCCGGCTGCGGCTGGGGCGCCGCAGCCGTACGGGCCTGTGCATAGGTTTTCGCTGCAATAGAGGTGCTAAGTTCCATTCTGGTCTCTCCTCGATGTTAACGGCGCAGCAGGTCGAATAGGCTGGTCGTCATTTGACGGGCCTGATCAAACATCCTGAGGTTCGCCTCGTAGCTGCGCTGCGCTTCGCGCGCGTCAGCGATTTCGATCACCAGATCGACATTCGAGCCGTCGTAGTGACCACTTTCGTCCGCCAGCGGATGGCCGGGGTCGTATATTTGTGTCAACTCGCTGCGGTCCAACCGCACGCGGCCTGCCTCAACCAAGCCGGTATCCATAGCCTCTTTAAAGCTTATGGTTTTGCGGTGATAGCCGGGGGTATCTGCGTTGGCGATATTCTCAGACACATGTCGCAGGCGCATGGACTGGGCCTGCATGCCCGCTGCGGCCTGATTAAGAGAGGTGAACAGATCGCTCATCTTCCCCTCACTTTCGGCCAAGGCTGGCGCGGATCACATCGGATGTGGACCGGTAGATTGCGAGGGCCATATCATGGGCTTGTCGAGTTTCCACCGCCTTGACCATCTCGGTCTCCAACGAAACGGTATTGCCATTGGGGCTGGAGGCCCCTGAGCTGGCCAAGGTGATAGGATCCGTATTGCCCGATGTAGCACCAAAGTGGCCAGTACGGGTGGCGCGCATGGCATGGTCGCCCTGATAGACCTCGGCAAAGGGCACCAGATCTTGCGCCTTGAAACCGGGGGTATCGGCATTGGCAATATTGCGAGAGATGACGCCCATACGCGCCCCTTGATACTGCGCCATGCTTTGCGCCGTACGGATGATTTCGAGTTTCTCAAACATCGGGATTTCTTCCTCGACCAACTTCACCAAGGCTTAACGGTGATTCCTTTAGAAAGGGTAAGCAGCGAACAAAGAGAGAATCTCATGACCGGAATATTTGATACACTTCGGGCAGAAATAGGCGCTGTGCAGGCGATAACGCCGATTGGGCGGGTTCTGGAAACGGGAAAAGGCACGGTCACAGTCGTGGGTTTGCCGCAAGCGGGGCTTGGCGACCGGGTACGAATCGAGGCGGGGCCTGCGGTTCTGTCGGGCGAAGTTTTGCGCCTGTCGCGGGAGGGCGCGACTGTGTTGCCTGACGGCGATGCGCAGGGGCTGGTGATCGGCGACCGGGTGGCGCTGTTGGGTCGCGCCGAGATTGCGCCGGATGACAGTTGGATCGGGCGGATCATCGACCCCTATGGCGCTCCGCTGGACGGGCGGCCCCTGCTGCGCGGCCCGGTGGCACGGGCGTTGCGCGCGCACGCCCCCGCGGCGGCAACCCGGCGCAGGCTGGGAAAGCGTATGGAGACGGGAGTCGCAGTATTCGACACGCTTTTGCCGTTGGTGCAGGGGCAGCGGATCGGGCTGTTTGCGGGGTCGGGGGTGGGAAAATCCTCGCTGCTCGCCAAGTTCGCGCGCGGTGTGACGGCTGATGTGGTTGTGATTGCTCTGGTCGGCGAACGGGGGCGAGAGTTGCGCGAGTTTACGGACCGGGTGCTGGGGCCTGCGGGGATGGCGCGCTCGGTGATTGTGACGGCCACCTCGGATATGTCACCTTTGACCCGCCGTCGATGTGCGCTGTCTGCGATGGCCGTGGCCGAACACTTCCGCGATCAGGGTCTGCAAGTGCTGTTTCTGGCCGATTCCATCACTCGCTTTGCCGAGGCACACCGCGAGGTGGCCTTGGCGGCGGGGGAGGAGGCGTCGCTGCGAGGCTATCCGCCGTCCCTATCGCACGCGATCATGGGGCTGGCGGAACGGGCCGGACCCGGTCCTGAGGGGATGGGCGATATCACGGCCGTGTTTTCGGTGCTGGTGGCGGGGTCGGATATGGACGAGCCAGTGGCCGACATACTGCGTGGCGTGCTTGACGGGCATGTGGTGATGGACCGCAAGATTGCCGAACGCGGGCGCTATCCGGCGATTGACCTGCTGCGATCGGTGTCGCGCAGCTTGCCAGAGGCGGCGAACGAGGCTGAAAACGTGCTGATTTCGGACGCGCGGCGGTTACTGGGGGCCTATGAACGGGCCGAGATGATGATCCAGGCGGGGCTGTATGCCAAAGGGTCTGACCCGGTGGTGGATAGGGCGATCAAACTGTGGCCTGCGCTGGACGCGTTTCTGGCGGAAATGGCACCGGAATCCGGGGTTGAGGGCAGTTTTGCGCGCTTGCAGGCCTGTCTTAAGGGGTGATCAGGATTGCAGCAGTTGCAGCGCCAGCATCCCCGGTGACATTTGCGCAGCCCCCGCCACCAGTTCTGATCGCAGCAAAAATCCCTTGATCAGGGTTTCCACCTTTTCAGGTTCACTGAACTGGCTGATACTGTCTGCCCCAAACCGCGCCTCGGCCTTCTGTTTCAGCACGCCCAGTTGTTGATCAAGGTCAATGGCCGCAAAGCTGGACGGCAGCCCGAGTGCGGTCTGAAACACCTGCCGCAGCGGGGCAGACCCCAGTACCGTGAACCACTTGGCATCTTCGCTGATCGTGCGATTGGACAAGGTCGCCAACTCTCGCTGCGCATTCAAGGCATAGCGGTAGTCATTGTTCTGATTGCCCACAGCGGTTTCAAACTGGCGGGTGCGGTAAAGCGCGATGATGGTTTCCGCAAAGTCAGAGACTTTATTTCCAGGCATTGCATAATCGCCAAACCCGAAGGCGGATGAGAATTTCTGATACTGTTTGTCCGCCAGCCGATTGGCCAATGCCCCCGTGGTCAGGGTGCCATCCTCCAGCACTTTGCGAATGAAGAAGCGGTTGTTGATGTCATTTTCCAGCCCGTAGGCCCCCAATGCCACGCCCAGCAACCGCCTGTCAGCCACCAACTCTTCCGCCGAGTTGATCGTGCCGATCTTTTCGCGGAAGTAAGCCTCGTCGCGCTGATTGACGGCACTGGCCTGAAAAGCCTGTTGTTGCGCCGCCATGGTGCGTTTCAAAACGCCCCAGCCGGCATAGCCGCCAAGCGGCAGAACCGGCTGGAATGTCATGCGCGTCCGGCTGCGAACAGCCGCTCCTCTCGTGGCAACAGACCTCGCAGGGCTTTCATCGCCTGATAGTGCTGATCGTCGAGCACTGCTTTGCTCGCCATGGCCAGTTGCGCGCGGCTGTCAGGGTCAGTCAGAACCTGGCTAAGCTGTTCAATGCCACGCAATAGCTGCATACGCGCATCGCCGGCCTCGGCATCGCCGGTCAGCACCAGTTGCGCGATATAGCAGACGCGGCGGACGGGTGTGTTCACCTGCTCGGGGTGAATGGCATCGCGCAGGCGCAGGATGTGGGCGTTTGGCGTCATGATGGCCAGCCGCGACCGACGTTCGCCATTTTCGATAACTGCGCCATTGATCAGGACCCGTTCATGCGGCCCGAGTTTCAGGACAAGCCCCGTCATGCCGCCCCCCTGTCACCGCGCAACCCGCGCATGACTGCGGTGTTGATATCGACCAGCACCTCGACACTGGCGCGACCCTCCAGCACGGCGCGGCTGTGTTCGGTGGTAAACTGGTAGAGGTAGAACAGTTGCGCGCGCAGCGGGGCGGGCAGGCCATTCTGTGGCCCGGCCACATCAGCGGCCAGCGTGGACCAAAGCCGCAAGTTGACCGCTAAAGCATCGACAAAACCGGGGAAATCCTCTGTTTTGCGCACCCACGCGGCGGACATTCGCTGGGTGATCCGGGCAAGAAGATCGTATTCGATGCCGCGCGGCGTCCGGGCCGGAGCCTCGGGGCGGGCGTAGGCGCTGCGGGCAGCGCTATGAGCAGTCTGCAAAGCGGACATGTGTCATCCTTCCGGGGAAAATTGGGGTGAAGGCGGCAAGAGCCGGGGCGTAAACCCCGGCCCGACCGATTACCGGAACAGAGACAACAGCGTTTGCGGCTGCTGGTTGGCGATCGACAGGGCCTGGACGCCCAGTTGCTGTTGTACTTGCAGCGCTTGCAAGCGGGCCGAAGTTTCCTCCATATCCGCATC
>JANNNF010000454.1:0-2248 GCA_031398405.1 Rhodobacterales bacterium
TGGGGTTCATTCCCGATATCGAACGCATTTTTCAACTGACGCCCAAAACCCGTCAGACTCTGTTCTTCAGCGCCACCATGGCTCCCGAGATTGAACGCATTACCCGCACCTTCCTGAATGATCCGGCCAAGATTGAAGTGGCCCGTCAGGCGACGGCGTCGCTGACCATCACTCAGACACTGATTCAATTTGCACCGACCCGCAAGGACCGCAGCTTTGCCGAAAAGCGCGCCGTTCTGCGCGCGATCATCAAGGCCGAGGGCGAGTCCTGCACCAACGCTATCATCTTCTGCAACCGCAAGATGGATGTGGATGTGGTCGCCAAGTCGCTGAAAGCGCACGGCTTTAACGCGGCCCCCATTCACGGCGATCTGGAACAAAGCCAGCGGATGAAGACGTTGGATGAATTCCGCGAAGGCACGCTGCACCTGCTGGTCGCATCAGATGTTGCCGCACGCGGACTTGATATTCCGGCGGTCAGCCATGTGTTCAACTTTGACGTGCCCTCGCACCCAGAAGACTATGTCCACCGCATCGGCCGCACCGGCCGCGCGGGCCGTTTGGGCAAAGCCTATTCCATCGCGGTCACGTCGGATGACAAATATATCAACGCCATCGAAGCGCTGGTGAAAATGCCAATCCCGCGCGGGCCGCTGCCCGAAGGTCTTGATTTGGCAGAAGCAGGTGATGCCCCTGCCCGTGCGCGCAAAGTTGACAGCAAGACCGATGGCCCGCGTGAAGAACGCACAGGCCGATCGCGCAGCCGTGGCGGACGTGAACGCGAAGAGCGCGGGCCCCGTGTTGTGCGCGACGCTGCCGAAGTGGCCCCGGTGGTTGAACTGGTGGCTGAGACAGAGGTTGCACCAGCCCCCATTGCCGCACCACGCGAAGAGCCACGCCGCGAAGACCGCCGCGAACGGTTTGACCGCCGCGACGGCGGGCGCGACGGCGGGCGCGATAGCGGACGCAATGAAGCCCGGGGCGAGCCGCGCATCGAACACCGCAACGAACCTGCCCGTGATGACCGCACGCCTGACCGTCGCGAACCGCGCAACGATGACCGCCGCGACCGCTATAACGATCGTGGCAATGACCGTCATCATGGCGCGCAAGTTGTGGGTATGGGCGATCATGTACCGGACTTTATTTTGCGCAGTTTCAAGATTGCGGCAGCCACGGTGGACGATGCCGATGACCTGCCCGCAAACGGCACTGAAGGCTGAACCTTTGGTATGAATGACAAAAGGCCCCGCATCGATGCGGGGCCTTTTGTTTTGGTGCCGTTGTCAAGGGCTTGGCCCGGGACTTGTGTGAATCCCGCGCGGGGCCCCGGGTCAAGCCCGGGGCAACAGCGCGTTTATTCAGCGACCATTCGGCTGACCACAACCGTCACTTCCGGCTTTTTGCCGATTTCTTCCATCGACACTTGCCGGACCACCCGGCGGATCGCCTCATCCAACTTGGCGTCGTCGCGCAGCACTTTCTTGCCAGTGCCCTCGACGAAATCCGCCAAATCGGCCTCCAGCGTTTCGTCCAACGCGCGGCCACCTTTGCCGAACCTCGGCAGGCCCATCAACTCCACCCACGGCTCACCCAAGGGTTCATCCGCCTCGTCCAGCAGCACTGTCACAACCGCATGACCGTTCAGCGCCATGCGAATCCGGTCGCGCACCACGCCGTCCATCGCGCCGATCAACACCGACCCGTCCAGATACAGTCGCCCGGTTTCAATATATTCGGCCACCACCGGTGTATCCCCGGTCAGATCGATCATCATGCCGTTGACCACGATTTCTGACGCAATCCCAGCCTCGGTCGCAATACGGGCGTGTTCGCGCAGGTGGCGGTGTTCGCCGTGCATCGGGATCACCATGTCGGGCAGCAGAAGACGGTGCACATGCTCCAGATCGGGACGGTTGGCGTGGCCCGAGACGTGGTAAAGCCCGCCGCCATCATCCTGCACGTTGACGCCCATTTCCGAATAGGCGTTCACAATGCGGTAAACGCCACGTTCATTGCCCGGAATGATCTTGGAGGAAAACAGGAACAGATCGCCCGCCTTCATCTCCAGCCCCAGATACTTGCCCCGGCTTAGCTGCGCAGATGCAGCACGACGCTCGCCCTGCGACCCCGTGACGATCAGCATCAGATTTTTGCGTGGAATATCCAACGCTTCCTCTGGGCTGACAGTACGCGGGAAGTCGGGAAGCACGCCCGCCTCTTGTGCCGCCGACACCATCTTTTTCAT
>JANNNF010000471.1:0-12208 GCA_031398405.1 Rhodobacterales bacterium
ATGATGCTGGGCGTGGCAATCTTTTCAACTCTGGCTTTCGGCTTGATGCGCGGCCTCGGGCCAAACCCAACCGCTAGAATTTAGTAAAACCTTAATTCTCTGTGCAGAAGTATCCCACGAGGGGCCCGAGGTCTGCCCCCCCGCGGGACATCTCGGCAATCTACCCCTTGGGTCTTACAACCTTTTCCGCCAAGTCCCGCGCAATCGCGAAGGCCCCCTTGATCCGGTCGCCCTCGGTCTTCCAATCGGCCCCCAGCACAACCTTGTTGCCCGCAATCCGCGCACTTGCCCCGTAGGCCTTGATGAAATCCACAAGGCCCGCCGGGTTGGCGAATTTGTCCTGATAGAACTGCACCGTCGCCCCCTTTGGCCCAGCATCCAGCCGCGCGATGCCGGCCCGTTTGCACATCGACTTGATGCGCACGATCAGCAGCAAGGTGTTCACCTCTTTGGGCAGCGGGCCGAAACGGTCGATCATCTCGGCGGCAAATCCCTCCAGTTCGACCTTGGTGGTCAAGCTCGACAACCGCCGGTACAGCCCCAGACGCACATCCAGATCGACCACATATTCGTCCGGGATCAGCACCGGAACCCCAAGGTTGATCTGCGGTGCCCAGTGGTCGTCCACCTGTGACAGCCCGCTCAACTCGCCCGATTTGATCTTGGCAATCGTTTCTTCCAGCATCTGCTGGTACAACTCATATCCAACCTCCTTGATATGCCCGGACTGCTCCTCGCCCAGCAAATTGCCGGCCCCACGCAGATCAAGATCGTGCGCTGCAAGGTTGAACCCGGCCCCCAGACTGTCCATCGACGCCAGCAACCGCAGTCGTTTGGTGGCTTGCGGCGTCAGGGGCGCACGGGGTTTGGTGGTCAGATAGCAATAAGCGCGGGTCTTGGACCGCCCCACCCTGCCCCGGATCTGGTACAACTGGCTCAGGCCGAACATATCCGCCCGGTGGATGATCATCGTGTTGGCGGTCGGGATATCCAGACCCGATTCCACAATCGTCGTGGCCAGCAGCACATCATACTTGCCGTCGTAGAACTGGTTCATCCGGTCATCCAGATCGCCCGCCGCGAGCTGGCCGTGGGCGATAACATAGGTCACTTCCGGTACATGGGTTTTCAGGAAATCCTCGATCCCCGGCAGGTCAGAAATCCGGGGAACCACATAGAACGACTGCCCCCCGCGAAACCGTTCGCGCAGCAGCGCCTCGCGGATCGTCACCGTGTCAAACTCGGACACATAGGTGCGGATCGCCAGACGGTCCACCGGCGGGGTGGCGATGATCGACAGATCACGCACGCCCGTCAGCGACAACTGCAAGGTGCGTGGAATGGGGGTCGCGGTCAGGGTCAGCACATGCACCTCGGACCGCATTTCCTTCAGCCGTTCCTTATGGGTCACGCCGAAATGCTGTTCTTCGTCGACCACGATCAGGCCCAGGTTTTTCAGGCTGACGCCCTTGGCCAGCAGGGCATGAGTGCCGATGACGATATCCACCGACCCATCGGCCATTGCTGCACGGGTGGCGTTGGCATCCTTGGTGGACACGAACCGCGACAATGGCCGCACGGAAATCGGAAACCCGCGGAACCGTTCGGCGAAGCTGCGGTAGTGTTGGCGCGCAAGCAGGGTCGTGGGGCAGATCACCGCCACCTGCAACCCCGACAATGCCGCCACAAAGGCCGCGCGCATGGCCACCTCGGTTTTGCCAAAGCCCACGTCGCCGACGATCAGCCGGTCCATGGGGCTGCCTTTTTCCAGATCGGCCACCACATCGGCAATCGCCGACAACTGATCGTCAGTTTCCTGATAGGGGAAACGGGCGGCAAATGCCTCCCATATGCTGTGCGGGGCCTCCAGTATCGGTGCATGGCGCAAGGCCCGTTCGGCAGCAATCCGCATCAGGCGGTCGGCAATCTGGCGAATGCGGTCCTTGAGCTTGGCTTTCTTGGCTTGCCACGCACCGCCGCCCAGACGGTCCAGCAGGCCTTCCTCGTGGCCATAGCGCGACAGAAGTTCGATGTTTTCCACCGGCAAGTATAACTTGGCGTTCTCCGCATATTCCAGCGCCACGCAGGCATGTGGCGCACCAAGGGCCGTGATCGTCTCCAACCCCAGATAGCGCCCGACGCCATGCTCGACATGCACCACCAGATCGCCGGGGCTAAGGGTATCGACTTCGCGCAGAAAATTCTCGGCCTTCCGGCGTTTCTTGGGTTTGGCAACCATCCGGTCGCCCAGCACGTCCTGTTCGCTGATCACCGCAAGGCCCGGGGCGACAAACCCCGCCTCCAGTGACCAGACCATCAGGAATAACCCGCCGCGCCCTTCAGGCACCTCGCGGAAATCGCGCACTTCCTGGGCAGCTTTGAGCCCCTGATCCTCCAGCAGACCCTTGAGGCGCTCTCGGGCCCCGTCTGACCATGACGCGATGATCACCTGATGATCTTCACGCAACGCACGAACATGATCGGCCAAGGCCCCGAAAAGGCTAATTTGTTCCTGTTGGCGCTCTGGTGCAAACGACCGCCCGATGCGGCCTTGGGCATCCAGCACGCCGGGCCCGGGGGCTTGCGCCAAGGGCGACAGTTGCACCACTCGGTGGCCGGCGACAGCCGCATCCCACGCGGAATCATCCAGATACAACAGCCCGGGGGCAGATGGTTTATAGACCGTATCCAGCCGCCCCTTAGCCTTTAGCGCCTCACGCCGCGCATCGTATTGGTCGTCTATGCCTTCCCACCGTGACAGACGGGCGGCAGTGATCTGGTCGTCCAGCATCACTGTGGCATCCGGCAGATAGTCGAACAGGGTTTCCAGCCGGTCGTGGAAATAGGGCAGCCAATGTTCCATCCCCTGGTGCTTGCGGCCTGCGCTGACGGCCTCGTACAAGGGATCGTCGCTGCCTGCGGTGCCAAACTCGATCCGGTAATTTTGGCGGAACCGGGTGATCGCGGCCTCGTCCAGAATAACCTCGGACACCGGGGCCAGATCAATGGCTTTCAGCTTTTCGGTGGTACGCTGCGTTTCGGGGTCAAACCGCCGCGCGCCGTCCAGCACATCGCCAAAGAAATCGAGCCGCACAGGACCAAGGGGCCCCGGCGGATAGATGTCAATGATCCCCCCCCTGATCGCAAAATCCCCGGGTTCCGCCACAGTGGATGCAGGCGAAAACCCCATCCGCGCAAGAAACGCCTTCAGCCGGGCTTCATCAACCCGCGACCCCACAGTCGCCCGAAACGACGACGCGCGCAGCACATCGCGGGCAGGCATTCGCTGGGTCGCGGCGTTCAGCGTTGTCAGCAAGACGAAGGCGCCGGGCACACCGTCAGCCAAAGCCGCAAGCGTGGCCATCCGGCGGGCCGTAATCTCGGGGTTGGGTGACACGCGATCGTAGGGCAAACAGTCCCATGCGGGCAGGTCCAGCACCACGGCATCCGGCGCCATCACCGACAACGCCACCCGCATCGCCTCGGCCCGTTTGTCATCGCGCGCGATGTGGATCACGGGCTGGCCTTTGGCCAGTTCGCGCGCCAGCAACCGGGCATCATAGCCCTCAGGTGCGCCGCCCAGAAGAATACGCGGTGATGTCATGGAAAAATCCTAATGCAGCGCCAACCTTAGCCGAACGCGCCAAGCTGCATGTTCTGCCACATGCCGAACATAGCGGTGACAAAGATGGAAACCATCCCAACCGCCTGCAAAGCCAAGCGATGCCGCGTCAGACGCCGGTGCAGCGCCTTGCCCTCGGTATCGCCGGCCTCGATGTGAAAGGCGGTGTTGATGGTCAGCAAGCCCACAAGCGTCAGAGGTGCGATCAGAAAGAGCAGGGCTTGTGCAAATTCCATATGAAACCAGAATCCCAGCACACCAAGGCAGGTCAGCAAGAAACACGCAAACCCCACCAGCCACAGCCCCGAGGTACGCGCGATATACAAAAGCCGCGTCACATTGATGCGGACCATGGTTTCAAGGTCAGCCTGCGGCTGCCCCCCCTGCCTGCGCGCCCGCAAGATCATGTCGAACGGCACGCCCACCACCCAATGGCTGGTCGAGGACCACAGCACCGCCAGCGCGATCCAGTACCAAAGGTTCGAAAACGACCGCATGTCGATCAGCTCGAATATCACCTGATACCACTGCACGCTGTGTCGCCCCTTGCTGCCCCGCGCCAAGCCCCCCGACATTTGTCGGCTTGAGACCTGCGCCTTTCCATGGCAGGCAGAAGGAAAAGCCGCAAGCCCCCGCTTGCATCGACACACCGCCCCGACCGAGGAGCCAGCCCATGCGCCCGATATCCGCCCCCGCCCCGATGGCCCGGTTTCGCCGCCTGCGCCGCACCCCCGCCCTGCGGGCATTGGCGCAGGAAAATACCCTGTCGGCGGGCGATCTGATCTGGCCGGTGTTCGTGCGCGACGGGTATGGGGTGACGGAACCCATCGCGTCAATGCCCGGCGTGAACCGTCTGTCGGTCGATCTGGTGGTCGAGGCCGCGCAAGAGGCAGCGTCCTTGGGTATCCCTGCGATCTGCCTGTTTCCCTACACCGACCCCGCGCTGAAAACCGATGACTGCGCTGAGGCATGGAATCCGGGCAATCTTGCCAACCGGACCATCCGGGCGATCAAGGCGGCAGTGCCGGGTATTGCCGTGATGACTGATGTGGCGCTGGACCCATACAATGCTCAAGGACATGACGGTCTGGTGCAGGACGGCATCATCCTGAACGACGAAACGCTAGAGGCTTTGGTCAAGATGGCCTTGGCACAGGCGGCATCGGGTGCCGATATCCTTGGCCCGTCCGATATGATGGATGGCCGGATTGGGGCCATGCGTGCGGCGTTAGAGGCCGCAGGGCATAAGGACGTGGCAATCCTGTCTTATGCCGCCAAATATGCGAGCGCGTTTTATGGCCCGTTCCGCGATGCGGTCGGGGCCACTGGCGCGTTGAAGGGCGACAAGAAGACATACCAGATGAACCCCGCCAACAGTGATGAGGCCTTGCGGCTGGTGGAACGTGACCTGCTGGAAGGCGCGGATATGGTGATGGTCAAGCCCGGGATGCCCTATTTGGATATTTGCCGCCGGGTGAAAGACGCCTTTGGCGCGCCGACATATGCCTACCAGGTGTCAGGTGAATATGCGATGATCCGCGGTGCGGCAGACCGCGGCTGGATCAGTGGTGAGGCCGCGATGCTGGAAAGCCTCATGGCCTTTCGGCGCGCGGGCTGTGACGGGGTGCTGACGTATTTTGCGCCCTCTGTCGCTCGGTTGTTGCGGGCGGGCTAATTAAGCGGGGCTTTGCCAAAGGTTACACAGGTTGCATGACAGGGCCTCGCAAACACGCTATATGTGGGTGAAATGGGGCAACAGACCCCGGAACCCGAGGCGCGAGGCAGACCAGATGCAAACAGTTTCCCGACGGATTTTTCTTGGTGGCGCAGGGTCAGCTGTCTTGCTGACCGCAGCTTGCGGCAACGGCATTGGCGGCAATGGCGGGGGCCAGATTGATGGGCGGGTTGATGCGACGCAGACCTACCTCTTCGGCCGCTACCCCGGCACCCAAGATCTGGCGCAGCGCGCGGCAGGCGTGTTGTATATGCCGCTGGTGACCGAGGCAGGCTTTGGCTTTGGCGGGGCCTACGGGCGGGGCGCGCTGCGAATTCAGGGCGCGACGGTTGATTATTACTCTGCCACCCGCGCCACCATCGGCTTTCAGATCGGCGCGCAGCAATATGCCCATGCGCTGTTCTTCATGACCCAAACCGCGCTGGAGGATTTCCGCCGCTCTACCGGGTGGGCAGTTGGGGCCGATGTGAAATATGCGACCCCAGAACAAGGTGCGAGCCTCGGGAAAGAGACCACAGAACTGGACCCGGTGGTTGCTTTGGTGTTCGGCCAGCAGGGGTTGATCGCCGGGGCAACCTTGGGCGGTATCAAATACACGCGCATCATTCCGTAGGATGGGCAATTTGCGCGAATTTCGCTTTTCGAAATTCGCGCTTGCCCATCCTTCTCACCCCGGATTTACCGCAACCGCCGGATCAGAGACGAGGTATCCCCCCGCCCGCCGCCCATGATCTGCACATCCTTGTAGAACTGGTCCACCAGCGCAGTCACGGGCAGTGACGCGCCAATTTCATCCGCCGTGGACAGACATATGGCCAGATCCTTGCGCATCCAGTCGACCGCAAAGCCGAAGTCGAAGGTATCGGCCAGCATCGTCTTATGCCGGTTGACCATCTGCCAACTGCCGGCAGCACCTTGGGAAATCACCTCGACCACCGACTCGCCATCCAGCCCCGCCTTCTGGCCAAAGGCCAGCGCCTCTGACAAGCCCTGCATCAGGCCTGCGATGCAGATCTGGTTCATCATCTTGGCGATCTGGCCTTGGCCGGTCTCTCCGATCCGCCGACAGATACGCGCGTAAACCGCCATCACCGGGTCGGCACGGTCGTAATCCGCAACGGACCCGCCGCACATGATGGACAACTGGCCATTCACCGCCCCCGCTTGACCACCCGACACTGGCGCATCAACGAACCCGAGGCCCGCTTCCGCAGCCACCCCCGCCAACTCCCGCGTCACCTGGGCCGACACCGTGGTGTGGTCCACAAACACCGCCCCCGGGGCCATACCCGCAAAGGCCCCGTCCGGCCCCAGACAGACCGAGCGCAGATCGTCGTCATTGCCCACGCAGGCCAGCACGAATTCGGCCCCTGCCGCCGCCCGCGCCGGGGTCGCCTCTGATGCCCCGCCATACTGCGCGATCCAGGCCTGCGCCTTGACCGGGTTGCGGTTATACACCGTCACCTCATGCCCGGCCTTTGCCAGATGCCCCGCCATCGGCCCTCCCATCACGCCAAGCCCCAGAAACGCCAGTTTCGCCATCATGCTCTCCAGTTGCCATTCATTGCCCTTCGGGCGCGGATCGACTAGGTAACAATCCCGACCCTATCGTCAAGAACAGACGCCAACTGCAGGCCCCCCATGATCACCACTTTCCGCTGGCTGCTGCGTATCCTGACCGCGATGATTGGGCTTGGGGTGCTGGTGATGGCCGTCAGCTATTACTTCCTGTCGCGGTCCTTGGTCGATTATTCTGAAAGCTTCACCCTCCCCGGCATTTCAGCCGAGGTCCAGGTGGTGCGCAACAATGACAACGTGCCACACATTTTTGGCGCGACCGATACCGATGTGTACTACGCCCTTGGCTTTGTCCACGCGCAAGACCGGCTATGGCAGATGACGATGCTGCGCCGCACAGCACAGGGGCGGCTGTCTGAACTGTTCGGCCAACGCACGGTGAAGATTGATGAACTGATGCGCCGCTATGACCTGTATGGCCTTGCACTGTCGTCGGTGGCCGCACAGGACGACGCAACCAAAGCCGCCTTGCAGGCCTATTCCAACGGGGTGAATGCGTGGATCAACCAGATCAACGCAGGCGCGCGGGGGCGAGGTGCGCCAGAGCTTTTCTTCTTCTCGAATGACATATCGGCATGGGCCCCGGCTGACAGCATCGCCATCATCAAACTGATGGCCCTGCAACTGTCGGGCCAGATGCAGAATGAGGTCCTGCGCGCCCGTCTGTCGCAGCTGATGCCGGCCGCGCGTCTGGCCGATATCCTGCCCGACGACCGGACCAAAGGTATCGCCGCCCTGCCCGACTACGCCAGCCTGATGCCGGGGGCCGCCGGAGGCACTGCGGCGCTGCGCATGGCTGGCCTGAACGACCCGCTGTCCCCCTTTCCGCAACGCGATTTTGCCGGGGCGTCCAACGCGTGGGCGGCCGTTCCGGGCCGGTCGGCGGCGGGTGGCACCTTGCTCGCCAACGACCCGCATCTGGGGTTTACCGCGCCGTCGATCTGGTATCTGGCGCGGCTGGAACTGGCAAAGGGCGGCGTGATCGGGGCAACCATCCCCGGCGTTCCCGCCGTGCTGATCGGACGGTCGGCAGCACTTGGCTGGGGGCTGACGTCATCCTACCTTGATGATCAGGATGTGGTGATCGAAGAGTTGAACCCCGCCAATACCGAAGAATACCGCACCCCCGATGGCTGGGCCACCTTTGACAACCGCCGGTCCATCATCACGGTCAAGGATGCCGACCCGGTGACAATCACCCTACGCTGGTCGCGGCATGGCCCGATCCTGCCGGGGTCGCATTATGACCTCGCATCCGTCATTCCACCCGGCCATGTGGCGGCGCTGTCGTGGACGGCGCTGTCGGGGGCGGATACATCCATGACTTCGGCCCTGCGCCTGATGCAGGCCCGCACGATTGAGGAGGGGATAGAGGCAGGCCGATTGTTCGTGGCCCCCAGCCAGAACCTGATGCTGGCCGATGCAACCGGCATCGCCCTGCAGATGATCGGCACCATGCCTGCCCGCGACCCCGCCAACCAGACGCAAGGACGGATGCCATCTGCGGGGTGGGAGGCTGTGAATGGCTTTACCGGTACCCTGCCCTATGAGGACAACCCAAGCTTCATCAACCCGCCTTCGGGCCTGCTGGGCAATACCAACAACAAGACAGTTGACCGCCCTTTTCCCGATCATGTCAGTTTTGACTGGGGCGACACGCAGCGCATCCAACGCTGGCTGACCCTGATGAAAACGCGCGAGGTGCATACCCGCGAAAGCTTTATCGAGGCGCAGCTTGATACCGTCAGCCCCACGGCGCGCACCCTGCTGCCGCTGATCGGGGCCGATCTGTGGTTTACCGAAGATGCCGCCCCCGAAGGCACGCCCGAGGCCCTGCGCCAACGCGCACTGGCCCTGCTGGCCGAATGGAACGGTGAGATGAACGAACATCTGCCCGAACCCCTGATCGCCGAGGCATGGCTGCGCGCCCTGATGGACCGTCTGATCCGCGATGAGATTGGCCCCTTGGCCGACACCTTCACCCACCCCGAGCCCGATTTCATCGAACGGGTGTTCCGCAACACCGATGGCGCGTCGGTCTGGTGTGATGTGATCCAGTCGGCGGCGGTCGAAACCTGTGCTGAACTTAGCCGGATGGCGCTGGATGAGGCACTGTTGCGGTTGACCGAAACCTACGGGCCAAACCTTGAAAGCTGGCGGTGGGGTGATGCGCATCAGGCCATGCAGGATCACCCGGTGTTGGGTGAGGTGCCTTTGTTGAAATATTTCGTCAACATCCGCCAAAGCACTTCGGGCGGCGATACCACCTTGCAGCGTGGTCTTACCAAAGGCACCGGGCCGAACCCCTACCTGAACGTGCATGGCGGCGGCTATCGGGGGGTGTATGACTTTGCCGATCCTGACAGTTCGGTGTTCATCCTGTCCACCGGGCAATCGGGGCATCCGCTGTCGCGGTTCTATGACGATCTGGGCGAGTTATGGCGCCGGGGCGAATACATCCCGATGTCGCTGGACCCCGACCTTGCCCGCGCAGCTGCCGTGGGGATTACCACGCTGACGCCTGCTGCCCCTTGACCTGGCCGTCATTTGTGTCAGCTATGGCGCAATAAAATTGCAAACAGCGGCGCGTGGGGGACTTATTATGTCGGGAATGTTTTTCACACGTCGCAAGTGCTTGGGTGTGTCCCGATGATCCTGTCGGGGATGCGGGTGGTGGAAGGCTCGGCATTTGTGGCCGTGCCTTTGGCTGGAATGACGCTGGCACAGATGGGGGCCGATGTGATCCGGTTTGACCGCTTGCAAGGCGGATTGGATGCCCGGCGCTGGCCTGTGACGGACACCGGAGCCAGCCTGTTCTGGGCTGGGCTGAACAAAGGCAAACGGTCTTTGGCGGTTGATATCACCCACCCCGCAGGGCAAGAGATTGTCGCCGCCCTGATCACCGCCCCCGGACCCGACGCGGGTATGTTTCTGACCAACCTGCGCAGTCGGGGCTGGATGGATTATCCGGCCCTGTCCGCGCGGCGCGCCGATCTGATCATGGTTAGCCTGACCGGCACCCGGCGTGGCGAACCTGCGGTCGATTACACCGTCAACTGCGCGCTTGGCTTTCCCATGGCCACGGGCCCCGTAGGCGGTGCTGATCCTGTGGGCCATGTGTTGCCCGCATGGGACTGTATCGCCGGGCAAATGGTGGTGAACACGCTGTTGGCGGCCGAACGCCACCGCCTGCGGACAGGCGTGGGGCAGTTGGCGGAACTGAGCCTGAAGGACGTGGCGGCGGGGATGCTGGGCCATCTGGGCATTATCGGCGAGGTTGCCGTCAACGGGCTGAACCGGGGTCGTGCGGGCAACGCGCTCTATGGGGCATATGGGCAGGATTTTATGCTTGCCTGCGGCGGGCGCGTGATGGTGGTGGGCTTGACCGACCGGCAATGGCGCGGTCTGGTGCGGGTGCTGGGGATGGAGGGCGAGGTTGCCGAACTAGCCACCCGGTTGGGCGTCAATCTGGACGACGAAGGCGCCAGATGGGCCGCCCGCGATGCCATAACTGCCCTGTTTACTCCGTGGTTTGCCGCCCGCACTCTGGCAGAGGTCGGCCCACTGTTCGATGCGGCCAGCCTGACCTGGGGGCCGTTTCGCAGCTTTGCCGGGGCCGTGCAGCACGACCCTGATCTGGGTATGGACAACCCGATGTTTGCGATGGTCGATCAACCCGGCATCGGCCCCTACCCCACGCCGGGGTCGCCGGTCACATCTTCGGTGCTCGAACGGCTTGCCCCAACCCCCGCCCCGCTGCTGGGCCAACATACCGAGGCTATTCTGGCCGAAGTGTTGGGGATGGGGGCCGCAGAGATCGGACGGCTGATGGATACGAAGGTCGTGGCGGGGCCTTAAGGCCGTCGTTGGGTTGGCTGACCTGCGGGCTGAATATTGCATTCAGATAAAGGCTATCACAGTTCGCGGTAGCGTTGTTCCTGCCGCGCCGTCCAGCGGACGGTCAGGTTCCAGCCATCCTCGGCCTGTTCTTCGGTTACGATCACGCCTTCGCCGTGCAGCCACGCATGGGCCTTTCCTGCAGCAAAAGGCAGATGCAGGGTCCGGTCAGATTTTTGTTCGTCAAACGCCGCACTTATCGCGTCAGTCAGGGCCGCAACCCCTTCACCCGTCACCGCCGACACCGGGAACACCCCAGGCCGGGTCTGGGCCTGAACCAACAACCCGTCACGCGCGGTCCCATCGACAAGGTCCAGCTTGTTCCACACCTCAAACATCGGGGTGCCGGCCTTCACGCCAAGTGAGGTCAGAATATCGCCCACATCCGCGGCCTGTTCGGCGGTTTCAGGGTGGCTGATGTCACGGACGTGCAAGATGAGGTCAGCCTCCAGCACCTCCTCCAGCGTGGCGCGGAAACTGGCAACCAGCTGGGTGGGCAGATCCGAGATGAAACCCACCGTGTCAGACGCAATCACCTTGCGCCCCGACGGTAAAACCAGCCCGCGCATTGTGGGGTCCAAGGTCGCAAACAGCATGTCCTTGGCCAGCACCTCTGCCCCGGTCATCGCGTTGAACAGGGTCGATTTGCCCGCGTTGGTATACCCCACCAAAGCCACCAGTGGGAACGGCACCTTGCGGCGTGACGCCCGGTGCAATTCACGCGTCTTGACCACCTTGTCCAATTGCCGCTTCAGGCGGATCACCTGATCGTCAATCGCCCGCCGGTCCGATTCCAGCTGCGTTTCACCCGGGCCGCCGACAAAGCCAAAGCCGCCACGCTGCCGTTCAAGGTGAGTCCACGCCCGCACCAGACGGGTGCGCTGATAGGACAGGGCCGCGAGTTCCACTTGCAACACGCCTTCGCGGGTGCGGGCGCGGTCGGCAAAAATCTCTAGGATCAGGCTGGTGCGGTCCAGCAGTTTGACCCCCCATTCCTTTTCCAGATTGCGCTGCTGCACGGGCGAGACATGGCCGTCAACCAGTACCAGCTCCACATGTTCAGCCTTGAAATAGGCCTGCAACTCTTCAACCTTGCCAGACCCGAACAAGGTGCCGGGGTGCAGTTTGGACAGGCGCACCACTTGCCCCCCGACCAAATCGAGGTACGGCAACGCGGCCGCCAGACCCAAAGCCTCAGGCAGGCCACGACCCGAGACGCATTGTCCCGCCCATATCGACGACCTCGCGTTGTTCATCCATCAGATCGATCACCGGATGTGGAGACTGCGCGTCGAATTCTCGTGAGTTCGCGCCAGCCATTCCACACACGTTGCGGGCGTATTCCACCACGGCACACTGCATCCCGAGGCAGAGTC
>JANNNF010000473.1:0-2605 GCA_031398405.1 Rhodobacterales bacterium
AAGGTAAGGTAGTCTGTGTCGCCATCGCCAAGCATATAATGCGAATTTTTACACCCCCCCCTCACTCCGCCGCCAGCGGCACCTCGACGCGCCAAGCCCCGGTGATCTCCGCCACCACCCCCGCCAGCAGCCCCCGGAACGCGGCGAAATCCGGCCTCGGTTCCACCCGCGCCTCGTCCATATACAGCGCCCGGTCGATTTCCACCTGCACCACATGCTGGCCCTTGGCCGGGCGGCCATAGGCTTGCGCCATATAGGCACCGGCAAAGGGCGCGGTGCGCACCACGCGCAAGCCGGCGTTGCGGAAGGCGGTCTCGATCTGGGCCATCACCTCGCGGCTGGCGGCGGCCCCGAAGCGGTCGCCCAGCACCACTTCGGGCCGGGGGTGGCCGGGGCGGGCGTGGCTGTCGATCGCCTCATGCGGCATCGAATGGCAATCGACCAGCACCGCCTGCCCGAACCCCGCATGCGATTCGTCGATCAGCCCCTGCAACGCCGCGTGATAGGGGTGCCAGTGCCGCGCGATGCGGTCGGTGGCCTCAACCAGAGGCATCTTGCCAGGATAGATCGCCCGCGCCCCCGCCACCACGCGCGGAATGACCCCAAGCCCCGAGGATACACGCGGATTGTGCGGGATGCGCGCGATTCCTTCGATCAGCGCGGGGTCCAGTTCATCCGCGGCCCGGTTCAGGTCGATGAACGCGCGCGGCGCTGTGGCCGCAAGCAAAGGCGCGCCCAGATCCGGGGCCATGTCGAACAACCGGTCGACAAACGCATCTTCCGATGACCGGATCGTCATCGCATCGAGCAGGCTTTGCTGCAGAAAATCAGCCGGATACTCGCGGCCCGAATGGGGCGAGGCAAAGATCACCGGCGTGGTGTGCCGCAGCGGGCGGCGCAAGGTATAGCCAAGGGCGGTCATCGACATTCCTTTGTCACAGCTTTGATATAGCCGCATTTTGCGCAAAGCCAAAACCCCTTGAAGGCCAAAACCCCTTGAAGGTCTGAACGACTCTGTTTATAGCCCCGCCATGCCGACGCGGTTCCGCCCGCGTTTTCTTTTGGTCTGGGCGGGTCGAGTGGGTTATGTGGGCGGTTAGCTCAGCGGTAGAGCACTACGTTGACATCGTAGTGGCCACAGGTTCGATCCCTGTACCGCCCACCATTTTCGCCGCCCCTTTCCAAAGGGGTACGTTGTTTTCATTCGGCGCAGACGCGCCGCGAACAGGAGATGCCTGATGAAGGTTTCGAACTCGCTCCGCTCGCTGAAGACGCGTCATCGCGATTGCCAGGTCGTGCGCCGTAAGGGCCGCGTCTATGTGATCAACAAGACGCAGAAACGCTACAAGGCCCGTCAAGGTTGAGCCCACTCAGGCAAAACTTGGCAGGGTTGTTCCTCAGGGACAGCGTTCAGCAAAAGCAGATCACCGAATAGGCCGCCGCAGATTGCTCTGGGCGGCCTTTTCCATAGCGACAGGGCCCCGCGATGCACCCCAACCCCGCCTTCCGCACCGCGCCCGAGGCGCAGAACCTTGCCTTTGTCCGGGCGCGCGGCTTTGGCATCCTGTCGGTCAATGGCGCAGAGGGCCCGCTGGCCGCCCATATCCCTTTCTTGCTGTCGGATGACGGCACCCATGCCGACCTGCATCTGGCGCGCAGCAACCCTATTGCCCGTGCTCAGCCCGGTCCTGCCGTGCTGATGATCTCCGGCCCCGATACCTATATATCCCCCGACTGGTACGGCGCGGATGATCAGGTGCCGACGTGGAACTACATCGCCGTCCACCTGCGCGGGGTGCTGCACCCATTGCCCGACGATGCCCTACACGCCCATGTCGATGCCCTGTCTGCGGAACACGAATCCCGCCTGCTGCCGAAAACCCCGTGGGTATCGTCAAAAATGACCGAAGGCGTGATGCCCCGGATGCTGCGGATGATTCTGCCGTTCCGGTTTGTCGTCACCACGGTTCACGGCACATGGAAGCTCAACCAGAACAAACCCACCGAGGTGCGCGCCGCCGCCGCCGCCGCTCTTGCCGCCCAACCCGATCCCGGTGCCCAAGCCATCTCCGCCCTGATGCGCGCCATGCCCGACTGAACTGTTTACACCCCTCGGACCACCCCCTACCATCGCCCCATCCTTAACGGAGCCCATCCTTCACGGAGCCCATCGTTAACGGAGCCCATCCTTCACGGAGGTTACGATGCCCCTGCCCCTTGCCCCGCTGCTCCCGATTGTCCTGCGCCTTGGGGCGGTCGCCGCAGCCGGGTTGGCCGTCCGGCGCTTTGTGACCGCGCGCAGCCATCCGGGCCGCACTGATCAGCGCGCCGAAGACGCGCTGGATGATCTTGGCGAAGGGCTCGCGCTGCACCGTCCGAAAGACCGGACCGAGGACGCCCAGACCAACGCCACTGCCCGCCTCCGCCGCACCATCCGCTTTCGCGGCCAGACGTATGAACTGGACGCAGGCCTGCTGGCCCGCCTGCGCCTGCGCAAAACTGAAGGATAAGCGATGAAGCTGTACCATTCCCCCACCTCGCCCTATGTCCGCAAGGTCATGGTTTTGCTGCACGAAACTGGACTGTTGCCGCAAGTGACGTTGAT
>JANNNF010000475.1:0-8760 GCA_031398405.1 Rhodobacterales bacterium
CGATTTCCTTTAGCAACGCTTCTCTGTCACCGGAAACGATTGTTCCGTCAGCCAATTTTCCCTGAACAAATGTGCCGGGCTCGAAATGATCCCGAATGGATTTGGCGCGTGCGATTAGTTGATTGGCTTCGTTGTTTTCACTCCGCCAGAAAATATACCCCATCCCCGGCAGCCCTTCCTTCTGGGCAAAGGCGTTCATCCGGTCACAGAACTTGCGGCTGCCTCCGGTCGGCGCCGGAATGGCCCGCACTTCGTTGCCCTCCACCTCCAGCAACTTGGCAAAAATCGCAAAGCCAGACCCCGCGAAATGCTCCGATACGTCCTGCATCCTGATCGGGTTGCGCAAGTCCGGCTTGTCGCTGCCATACCATTTCAGACTGTCGCGATAGGCAATCAACGGCCACTCCGAATAGGTCTTCTTCTCCGGCGCGAATTCCTCAAAAATCCCCTGCACCACCGGCTGCACGGCCGCAAAAACGTCTTCCTGCTCGACAAAACTCATCTCGATATCAAGCTGATAGAAGTCGGTGGGCGAGCGATCCGCCCGTGGGTCTTCATCCCGGAAACACGGCGCTATCTGGAAATAGCGGTCAAACCCCGCCACCATGATCAACTGCTTGAACTGCTGCGGCGCTTGCGGCAGAGCGTAGAACTTGCCTGGATGCAGCCGGCTCGGCACCAGAAAATCCCGCGCGCCCTCAGGGCTGCTGGCAGTGATAATCGGCGTCTGAAACTCGTTGAACCCCTGATCCCACATCCGGTTGCGGATTGACCGCACCACGTTGGACCGCAGCATCATGTTCCGGTGCAACTTCTCGCGGCGCAGATCGAGGAAACGGTAGGTCAGCCGGGTCTCCTCGGGGTATTCCAGATCGCCAAACACCGGCATCGGCAAATCCGCCGCCTCGCCCAGCACAGTGATCCCGGTGGCATAGACCTCAATCTCGCCGGTCGGCAGCTTAAGGTTCACAAGCGCCGCATCCCGCGCCTTCACACGGCCCTCAATCTGCACCACCCACTCGGCCCGCACCGCCGAGAGACCCGAAAACGCTGCACTGTCACTGTCGGCAATGACCTGCGTGATGCCATAGTGGTCGCGCAGATCCAGAAACATCACGCCACCATGGTCGCGCACCCGGTGCACCCAGCCCGAAAGCCGCACTTCGGTCCCCACATGGGTCGTCTTCAGATCGGCGCAAGTGTGGCTGCGATAGGCGTGCATGGTCGTCCCCTTCGGCGCGGGCAAATTCAGATTGCCGCCGATACACCCCGCCATAGGCCCCAAGTCAACCCCGCACCCTTTCACATTGGCCCAAATATCCCCGCCGGAGGCCGAAGTGTTCAACCGAAAATCCCCTCACAAGCCCGGCGCAACAAATTCCTTCAAAGGAATTTGCCATTTTCTTCCAAGAAAATGCCTACTCCACCCAAACAGCCGCGCACAGCCCCCGCAGCGCGTTGCCCACCCACAGCCGCACCCGGGGCAAATCCTGCACCAACAAAACCTCCTCAGGACACCCCTGCTCTGCCCGCAGCACCCCCGGCAACAATCCGCAGCTCAAAGGCGGTGTCCGCATCCCCTGCCCGCGATCAAAGAACAGCGTCGTGATGGTCCCGTCACAGACCTCCCCGCGTTCATTGGAAAACACCGCCTCATCCAACCCCACAGCCAGTCCCGCCCGGGCCGCATCATAGGCCGCCCGCCGCGTCGATTTCACCCGCAGCCACGGGTCGTCCGAACGTAACATCGCCCCGGCCAACCCCACGCGCCACAGGTCTTTGCGCGCAGGCACCTCCGCCACCTCCACCGCAGTATCCCCCGCCGCCCCAAAGGTCAGCCGTACCCGCGCCGCCCCCTCTGGCGCAGGCAACGCCGGCCAGACCGGCACCCCCCACCCCATCGCCGCAGACCCCGCCGCCAAACGCGTCTTGTGCAACGCCAGCCGGGGATAGGCCATGCCATCCCACAGCAGCGTCTCGATCAGCCTCACACCTTCACGGCCGCCTTCACGAAGCGTGCTTTCCACAACGCCTCCTCCCATTCGCCCTGCGCGGTGGACCCATGCACCACCCCGCCGCCCACATTCATCACGATATCCGGCCCGGAAACCGACAGCGTGCGGATCGCGACCGAGAAATCTGCCTCGCCCTCCGGCGACATCCACCCAATCGCCCCACAATAAACCCCACGAGGGGCAGGCTCTACCTCGCGGATAATCTGCATCGCCCGGATTTTTGGTGCCCCCGTCACCGATCCGCAGGGGAAAAGTGCCGCCATCAAGCCGGGCAACGACGGGGCCTCGGCCAGTTCCGCCTCGATCGTCGAGGTCATCTGATGCACCGTCGCATAGCGTTCCATCGCGAACAAAGCGGGCACCTGGACCGAACCGACCTTCGCCAACCGCGAGATATCATTGCGCAGCAGATCCACGATCATCAGGTTTTCCGCCCGATCCTTGACCGACACCTGCAACGCAGCCGCAATCGCCGCGTCGCGCACCGGGTCCGCATCGCGCGGCGCTGTGCCTTTCATCGGGCGGGCTACAATGCGCCCGCCTGCCTCCAGTCGGAAGAACAACTCGGGGGACCGCGACACGATCACTGGCCCCACCCCAAGATCGACGAAAGCCCCATGCCCCACAGCCCCCGTCCGCCGGAACGCGCCATACAGGCCGAGGGGGGTGCCCGACACCAGACGCGCGGTCATCGGAAAAGTCAGGTTTACCTGATAGCAATCGCCCGCCGAGATATAGCCCAGCACCCGCTCCATCGCGGCGTCATAGGCGGCGCGTGCCACCCCAGGCTCGGGGGCTGTCATCGTGGTCAGTTGCCCCGCATCCGCCGCGCGGTCCAGCATCGGTCCTGCGGCTTGCGGGGCCGCATAAACCCCGAACGCGACCAGAGGGCCCGGCCTGCGCCGCGGCATCAGCGCGCGCAACCGAGGCTCCAGCACATAGCCCGTCTCATACGCCACATAACCCGCGATCCAGAACCCACGCCGCCGCCAGCCTTCGGCGCGGGCAAAAGCACGCAACACGTCACTGGGGCGCTGCGCGACAATCACCGCAACCGCGCTGTCAAACAGCGCAGGCACGCCCTGCGGCCCATGTTCGCACAAGATCACGCCTGCCGCCCCCTACCCCGTGCCCCACATAAAACCATATGCCATCCCCCGCCACGCAAAATCCGCCCGTCCTTTGCGCATTTTGCGACCGATGCGGGCAACCCAACTGGCGAGCTACACCTAAATTTGGCCCGGTCAACATGACACTTGCACCATATCTGGATTCTGCTTTGATGCAGACACGGCACGCCAGCCCAGTCATTGGGCCAGAAACGAGCGGCCGACGTCAACAGAAACGAGGGAAACATGACTAACGGCTACACCGACAAAGAAAAAAGTGAGGATATCAAAGTCCTTCACGGCATGGGGTATGCGCAGGAACTTTCGCGCAGCATGTCCAAGTTTTCAAATTTTGCCATCTCGTTCTCGATCATCTGCATCCTGTCAGGCGGCATCAACTCTTTCGCGCAGGCCATAAGCTCAGTCGGCGGCGCAGGGGCTGGCATCGGCTGGATCGTGGGCTGCCTGCTGTCGGGCATGTTCGCCCTTGCCATGGCGCAGATCGCATCCGCCTTCCCCACCGCCGGGGGCCTGTATCACTGGGCGTCCATCCTTGGTGGCCGCTTCTGGGGCTGGCTGACCGCCTGGCTGAACCTCTTGGGCCTGATAACCGTGCTCGGCGCCATCAACATCGGCACCGCTTACTTCTTTCAGGGTGCGTTCGGCAGTTTGTTTGCGTCCACCGCCGCTGATGGCACTGTCACGCTGTGGCCAAGCTCTGACATCCAGATCGTCACCTTTGTGGCCATCATCACTGTCGCGCAGGCCCTGTTCAACCACCTTGGCATCAAGGTCACCACGTTCCTGACCGATATCTCGGGCTACATTATCTTTGCCGCCACTGCCCTTCTGGTCGTGGCCTGCCTGTATTACGCCACCAGCATCGACATCTCACGGCTGTGGACGTTTACCAACTACTCGGGCGATGCTGGCAACGGCACCTTCCCGCAGACTGACAACATGGGCTACCTGTTCCTGCTGTGCCTTTTGCTGCCCGTCTACACCATCACCGGCTATGACGCGTCTGCCCACACGGCCGAGGAAACCAAGAACGCCGCCGAGGCTGTGCCCAAAGGCATTGTAACCGCCGTGTTCTGGTCATCACTCGTGGGCTGGATCATGATCTGCGCGATCATGCTGGCTGTGCCAAACATGGACGAAGGTGCCAAGCAGGGCTTCAACGTGTTTTTCTGGACCATGGATTCCATCCTTCCGCCTGCGCTGAAAACCGTAATCTACCTCGGCATCCTTGCGGCGCAGTTCCTGTGCGGCCTGGCCACCGTCACCTCGGCCAGCCGCATGCTGTTCGCGTTCAGCCGCGATAATGGTCTGCCCATCGGGTCAAAGGCACTGGCGACCGTTTCGCCAAAGTACCGCACACCCGTCAACGCAATCTGGACAGCAACCATCCTGTGTATCCTGTATGTGGTGGGCGCGATGCTGCTCAAGGTTGCGGGCACCTCGATCTATGTGATCGTCGTGAACTCCACCCTCGTCTTCCTGTTTTTGTCGTTCACAGTGCCACTGGTTGCAGGTCTTTTTGCCTATGGCACCGCCAAATGGCCAAGCCCCGGCCCATGGGCCATGTCTGCCGGCCTCTATAAACTGGTTACAGTTCTTGCCGTAGTTGGCATGGGCGTGATCCTGTTCATCGCAGTCGCCCCCCCGAATGAGCGTGTATTGTATATCGTCCTCGGCTTTATTGGGCTGGCCCTTGTCTTGTGGTTCGCCGTCGAAAACCGCCGCTTTGAAGGCCCGCCCACGGGCGCGCGGATCGCCGCCCGCAGGGCCGCGATTGCCGCTGCCGAAAAGGCTGTTGGCGAAAAGGTCTGATCAGGCGTGAACGTGTTGGCAAAGGCCGGGGCCGTCGTCCCCGGCCTTTTTCATGGCCGGAATCCTCTTGCACCCAAGCGACCCATGGCTATAACCCGCGAAGTTTTGCGCGACATATGGGGGCTGACATGCCGAAGCGGACCGATATCAAGTCTATCATGATCATTGGTGCAGGTCCCATCGTCATCGGGCAGGCCTGCGAGTTTGACTACTCGGGTGCCCAAGCCTGCAAGGCGTTGCGCGAAGAAGGCTACCGCGTGGTGCTGGTCAACTCCAACCCCGCCACCATCATGACCGATCCAGGGCTGGCAGATGCGACGTATATTGAACCGATCACGCCCGAAGTTGTCGCCAAGATCATCGAGAAGGAACGCCCTGACGCGCTGCTGCCCACCATGGGCGGGCAGACCGGGCTGAACACCGCGCTGGCGCTGGCCGATGCCGGAGTGTTGGAAAAGTACAATGTTGAACTGATCGGGGCCAATCAACACGCCATAGAAATGGCAGAAGATCGCAAGTTGTTCCGGGAAGCGATGGACCGTATCGGCCTTGAAAACCCCAAGGCAACCATCATCGCCGCCCCCAAAATGGCCAATGGCAGGTACGATATCGCCGCAGGCGTTGCCGAGGCTTTGGCCGCCATTGAATACGTCGGCCTCCCCGCCATCATCCGCCCCGCCTTTACCCTTGGCGGCACCGGCGGCGGTGTGGCCTATAACCGCGATGATTACGTCGCCATCGTTCGCTCGGGCCTTGAAGCCTCTCCCGTTGCGCAAGTGCTGGTGGACGAATCCCTGCTCGGTTGGAAAGAGTTTGAGATGGAAGTGGTGCGCGACCGCCACGACAACGCCATCATCGTCTGCGCCATTGAAAACGTCGATCCGATGGGCGTACACACCGGCGACAGCATCACCGTCGCCCCCGCTCTGACCCTGACGGACAAAGAATACCAGATCATGCGCAACGGCAGCATCGCCGTACTGCGCGAGATCGGGGTGGAAACCGGCGGGTCCAACGTCCAATGGGCGATCAACCCGGCAGATGGCCGCATGGTGGTGATCGAGATGAACCCGCGCGTGTCGCGCAGTTCCGCCCTCGCCTCCAAGGCAACTGGCTTTCCCATTGCCAAGATCGCCGCCAAGCTGGCGGTCGGCTACACGTTGGACGAACTGGACAACGACATTACCAAGGTCACACCAGCCTCGTTCGAGCCTTCCATCGATTATGTCGTCACCAAAATCCCCCGTTTCGCCTTTGAGAAATTCCCCGGATCGGAACCCTTCCTCACCACAGCGATGAAATCAGTGGGCGAGGTGATGGCCATTGGCCGTACCATCCACGAATCCTTGCAAAAGGCACTTGCGTCCCTTGAAACCGGCCTGACAGGTTTCGACGAAATCGCCATCCCTGGCGCGCCTGATAAAGCCGCCATTTTCAAGGCCCTGTCCCTGCAAACGCCCGACCGTATCCGCGTCATCGCGCAAGCCATGCGGTTTGGGCTGACCGACGAAGAAATCAACCAGATCACCGCCTTCGACCCATGGTTCCTGTCGCGTATCCGCGAAATCATCGACATGGAGGCTGAAATTCGCCGTGACGGCCTGCCCGTCACCGCCCCAGCCCTGCGCCGCCTCAAGATGTACGGCTTTACCGACGCTCGCCTTGCCCTTCTGACGGGCCGGGATGAGGCCCAGATTCGCCGCGCCCGCCGCAACCTCGGCGTGGTCGCCGTCTTCAAACGCATCGACACGTGCGCCGCCGAGTTCGAGGCCCAGACACCCTACATGTATTCAACCTACGAAGCCCCCGCGATGGGCGACGTGGAATGTGAGGCGCGGCCTAGCAACGCCAAAAAGGTCGTCATCCTCGGCGGCGGTCCCAACCGCATCGGCCAAGGCATCGAATTCGACTATTGCTGCGTCCACGCCTGCTACGCGCTGACGGCGGCGGGCTATGAGACGATCATGGTCAACTGTAATCCGGAAACCGTCTCGACCGACTATGACACCTCGGACCGCCTGTATTTTGAACCCCTGACCCTGGAACATGTTCTGGAGATTCTGCGGGTTGAGCAAGACAACGGCACCCTGCACGGCGTCATCGTCCAACTGGGCGGCCAGACGCCGTTGAAACTGGCACAGGCCTTGGCCAATGAGGGCATCCCGATCCTCGGCACCACCCCTGACGCCATCGATCTGGCCGAAGACCGCGAGCGTTTTCAACAGCTGCTACACAAGCTTAATCTGAAACAACCCGTCAACGGCACTGCGCGCAGCCGCGATGAAGCCTTCAAGGTTGCCGACACCGTCGGCTACCCCTTGGTGATCCGCCCCTCCTTCGTGCTCGGCGGCCGCGCGATGGAGATTATCCGCGACGACGCCCAGTTGGAACGCTACATCCGCACCGCCGTGCAAGTGTCAGACGGCAGCCCGGTCCTGCTCGACAGCTATCTGTCGGGTGCCATCGAGGTCGATGTTGATGCCCTGTCTGATGGCACCGCTGTCCATGTCTGCGGCATAATGGAACATATCGAAGAAGCCGGGGTCCATTCCGGCGATTCGGCCTGCTGCCTGCCGCCCCATTCCCTTTCCCCTGCCACCATTGCGGAATTGAAAGAACAAACCGTTAAAATGGCCTTGGCGTTGAACGTGGTCGGCCTGATGAACGTGCAATTCGCGATCAAGGGCGATGATATTTACGTCCTCGAAGTCAACCCCCGCGCCAGCCGCACCGTGCCCTTCGTCGCCAAAGCCACCGACTCCGCCATTGCCTCTATTGCCGCCCGTCTGATGGCCGGCGAGCCGCTGTCAAATTTCCAGATGCGCGCGCCCTATGCGCAGGATGTGGGCCCCGACACGCCCCTGCCACTGGCCGACCCGAACACCCTTGCCGACCCGATAACGCCTTGGTTTTCCGTCAAAGAAGCCGTCCTGCCCTTTGCCCGCTTCCCCGGCGTCGACCCGGTTCTGGGGCCAGAAATGCGGTCCACCGGTGAGGTGATGGGCTGGGACCGCACCTTCGCTCTCGCGTTTTTGAAGGCGCAAATGGGCGCAGGCACCATCCTGCCAACCGAGGGCCGCGCCTTCCTGTCGATCAAGGATATGGACAAAACGGCCGCCTTGGCAGACGCCGCCCGCGACCTTGTGACGATGGGGTTTGAAATAGTCGCCACCAAAGGCACCGCCCTGTGGCTGACGGGCGTGGGCGTGCCCAGCACCCCGGTGGCCAAGGTCTATGAGGGGCGCCCGAACATCGTGGACCGGCTGAAGAACGAAGAAATCGCGTTGGTGATGAACACGACCGAAGGCACCCAAGCTGTGTCTGACAGCCGCGACATCCGCCGAGTCGCCCTGATGGACAAGATCCCTTATTTCACTACGGCTGCCGCGAGCATCGCAGCGGTTGCCGCAATGAAGGCGCGCGGCGAAGGCTACGGCGTGCGGACGTTGCAGGGGTAAGGCGGGGTTCCCCCCAGCCCCCCTCGCTCTGTTTCTATAGATCTTCCACGATTTGACTAAGGGTTCTCTACACTTTGTCTACAGCGCTGCTCCTCTTGACAAATCCCCCCAAACCCGCCATTTGACCCAGAACCGACAGCCCGTGCCGCGTGAGCACCCAAAGGCCCGGTCACAGGTTCCCAATATCACGCAGGGGCGCCGCTGGCGGCACGGCAACCGGAAACCTCCGGGGGCGAGGGTCGCTTGCTCCTTGACGTACGGAACGACCCATGACCACTTTTGCCGATCTCGGCCTATCGCCCAGCATTCTGAAAACGCTGGAAAAAACCACTCTTAAAATGCCGA
>JANNNF010000497.1:0-4039 GCA_031398405.1 Rhodobacterales bacterium
GAAGCTGACAGTCAGGCACCAAGGGCGCGGGTCTGAGCCGCGTGAGAGGTCGTAGAGTTTCTGGCAAGCCTGATGGGCCACGTCATCGTCATATTCCAGCTGGTTGGTGATTTCGGCCACGCCTGCCCCGGTCACTGACCCAAGGTTGTGATACCACCAGTCGATACGTTCGCCGGGTTTGCGGTAATCCGGCGTCCAGCCGAAATCGGCAGGGTAGATGTCTGTGGTCAGGCGTTCTTCAAAGCCGTGCATCTGGTCGGGGCCGACGAAGTGCATCTTGCCGGAGAGCGCGGTCTGATAGCCCGCGCGGCGCAAGTGGTGGGCGTAGGTGGGTATGTCTGACGCAAACTCGGCAGCGTTGTCGTAAACGCGCGTGCGCGACGGCAATTGGCCCGACATGAAGGAGGCGCGGGCCGGCGCGCAGAGCGGCGAGCCGGTGTAGGTATTGGCAAAGCGGGCGGAATGTTCCGCCAGACGGCGCAGGTTCGGGGCATGAAGAAACGGGGCAGGACCATCGGGAAACAGGGTGCCGTTCAGTTGATCCACTATCAGGATCAGGATGTTGGGTTGGTTGGTCATCGGTCTGGCCCCTATCGCTTTGGGCCCATAGTCTGGGCCTTGACTGCGGGGTCTGCGCTGTGACCGACGCGTTGCGACTATAACCGCCATATCAAAGGGGATGCCATGCGGGTTGTGACTGATTTTCCGTTCAAGGTTGTCGAGACGCCCGATATGGGGATCGTGATGCCCGATGGCTGCCGCTTGTCCGCGCGGGTCTGGATGGCGGAGGGGGCAGGGCCGGTGCCTGCCGTGCTGGAATACATTCCCTACCGCAAGCGCGACGGCACCTTGCCACGCGATGAGATGATGCACGCCTATGTGGCGGGCCATGGCTATGCCTGCGTGAGAGTCGATATGCGGGGGAATGGCGATTCCTGCGGGCTGATGGACGATGAGTACAGCCAGCAGGAGATGGACGATGCAGTTGCGGTGATTGCCTGGCTTGCGGCGCAGCCCTGGTGCAGCGGTTCGGTGGGGATGATGGGGAAAAGCTGGGGCGGGTTCAACTGCCTTCAGACCGCGTTTTTGCAGCCGCCAGCGTTGAAGGCGGTGATTTCGGTCTGTTCGACCACCGACCGCTTTGCCGATGACATCCATTTCAAGGGCGGCTGTCTGCTGGGCGAGAATTTTGGTTGGGGGGCGGTGATGCTGTCCTATTCCAGCCGCCCGGCGGACCCTGTGCTGCGGCCGGATTGGCGCGAGGATTGGCTGGCGCGGCTGGAGGCCGAGCCTTGGCTGGCCCCACGATGGGCCGCGCATCAGGGACGCGATGCCTATTGGAAGCACGGGTCGGTGGGCGAGGATTACGCCCGCATGACAGTGCCGGTGCTGAGCTTTGGTGGCTGGGCTGACAATTACATGAATACGGTTGATCATCTGGTGCGCAATGTACCCGGCCCGGTGCAGGGGATTGTGGGGCCGTGGGTGCATCAGTACCCGCACACGGCTGTGCCGGGGCCAGCGGTCGGATTTTTGCAACTCGCGGTGCGTTGGTGGGACCGCTGGTTGAAGGGCGTGCAGAACGGGGCCGAGGCGGATGGGGCCTATCGGGCCTATATGATCCATTCCGAAGGCCCCGATGCGAGTGCAAAGCACCGGGCGGGGCATTGGGTGACGGAGGCGGAATGGCCCAGCACGCGGGTGGACCGGCGGGTGGTGTATCTGGCACCGCCCCCGGGGGGCTTTGCGCCCCCCGGACCCCCCGCAGGATATTTGAGCCAAAATGAAAGCTTGGGGGTGCAGGCCAGGGTCTTTACCCCGCAAGACCTTGGCTTGGCGGCGGGTGAGTTTTTCCCGATGGGGTTGAACGCCGAGATGCCGGGGGATCAGGCGGGGGACGATGCGCGGTCGGTTTGTTTTGATGGCGATGTATTGGACGCGCCGCTGGATTTACTGGGGGCGGCGGTGGTGCGGCTGACCGTGGCGTCGGACAAGCCGCTGGCGTTTCTGGTGGCGCGCTTGTGCGATGTGGGGCCGGATGGGGCATCGGTGCGGATTGCGCATGGCATGTTGAACCTGTGCCACCGCGACAGCATGGAACACCCGGCCCCGATGGAGCCGGGGCGGGCGGTTGAGATCAGCTTTGCGATTGACCAGATGGCTTACCGCCTTGCCCCGGGGCATCGGCTGCGGCTGGCTTTGTCGAACAGCTATTGGCCATTTGTCTGGCCGTCACCCGAGGCGGCGGTGCTGACCATCACGGCCGGATCGCTGGACTTGCCGGTGCATCAGGGCAGCGAGGCAGAATGGGTGCCGCCTGAGGCGCAGGGGGCGACGCCTTGGGCGCACCGGGTGGTGCGGGCGGGGCGGTCGCGGCGGTTCACGGAAACGGACATGATCACCGGCAAGGTGGCCTTGGTGGTGGAAGAAGACGGCGGCGATGCCGAAAACCTGACCCACGGTCTGGTCAGCGGTGACAGTCTGACCGAGCGGTGGGAAGTGCATCCGGGCGATCCGCTGTCGGCGCGCGCCGTACATATCTGGGAGCAGCGCCTGTCGCGGGGGGATTGGTCGGTGCGCACCCATGCCCATGCCGAAATGACCGCCACTGCGACCCATCTGCATCTGAAAGCCCATCTGACGGCGTGGGAGGGCGATGTGCAAGTGTTTGCCCGCAGCTATGATGAGGCGGTGGTGCGCCGCTTTGTTTAGCATCTGTGCAGCTTTGCGCCACTCTTGGGGCCAAGAATCGTTGCGTGAATGAAAATCGGCGGGTTATTGATTCTTCAATCAAGAAAATATTCAGGGAGACTGCACCGATGAAAGACCAACTCGATCTGATGATTGACCATGTTGAGGCCGTGCGGATGAACCGCCGCGCCTTTTTGAACCGGACCGCCGCGTTTGGCGTGGCCGCAGCCCTTGGTGGCGCGGTTTTGCCGCAAACCCTGCGCGCCGAAGAACCCAAGAAGGGTGGCATTCTGAAGATGGGTCTGGGCGGTGGCGAGACCACGGATACGCTGGACCCTGGTTTGGCAGACAGCCCGGTGCCGTTTGCCATCAACCGTCAGTGGGGCGATACCATTGTCAACGTCTCGCCGGATGGCCAGATTGAGCCGCGCTTGGCCGAGTCGTTTGAATCGAACGCCGAGGGCACCGAATGGAAGTTCGCCATTCGTCAGGGCGTGAAGTTTCATGACGGCACCGACATGACGGTTGCCGACGTGGTGGCGACGTTCAAGCGCCACTCGGACGAAAACTCCAAATCCGGTGCGTTTGGCATCATGCAGGGGATTTCCGAAATCACCGCAGATGGCAACACGGTGGTAATGAAGCTGACCACCGGCAACGCCGACTTGCCCTATCTTTTGTCGGATTATCACCTGGTGGTGCAGAAAAACGGCGGGATCGATGATCCGACCAGCGCCATCGGCACCGGCACCTGGAAGCTGCTGACCGCAGAGCCGGGCGTGCGCTATACGTTCGAGAAAAACCCCGCCGATTGGGACACCGCGCGCGGCCATTATGACGGGGTCGAGATCATCGTGATCAACGACGCCACCGCCCGCAGCAGCGCGTTGCAGTCGGGTCAGGTACAGATGATCAACCGGATCGACCCCAAGGTCGCCAAGCTGCTGGGCCGCTCGCCCGGAGTGCTGGTGGAAAACGTGTCGGGTCGTGGGCATTATGTGTTCATCATGCATTGTGACAAGGCACCGTTTGACAACAAGGATCTGCGTCTGGCGCTGAAGTATGCAATCAACCGGCAGGAAATGGTGGACAAGATCCTTGACGGGTTTGGCGGGGTCGGCAACGACATTCCGGTCAACGCAGCCTATCCTTTGTTCACACCGCTGCCACAGCGCGAATATGACGCTGCCAAGGCCGCCGAGCATTACAAGGCATCGGGCCACGATGGCAGCCCGATCGTGCTGATCGTGGCGGATACCGCGTTCCCGGGTGCCGTGGATGCCGCGGCGTTGTTCCAGCAATCGGCAACGGCTGCGGGTATTCCGCTGGAAATTCAGCGCGTGCCCGA
>JANNNF010000504.1:0-9795 GCA_031398405.1 Rhodobacterales bacterium
CGCGGTGACAGATGACTTCGCACCGGATGTGATCATCCATCTGGCCGCACAAGCCGGGGTACGCTACAGCCTTGAGAACCCTCGCTCTTATATCGAATCCAACGTGGTCGGCACCTTCAATGTGATGGAGGTCGCCCGCCGCCATGCCGTGCAGCATCTGTTGATGGCGTCCACCAGCAGCATCTACGGTGCCAATGAAGACATGCCGTTTCGGGAAACCGACAAGGCGGATCAGCAATTGACCATCTATGCCGCAACCAAGAAAGCGGCCGAGGCTATGGGCCATTCCTACGCCCATCTGTGGAATATTCCCACCACGATGTTCCGGTTTTTCACGGTTTATGGGACCTGGGGGCGGCCCGATCTGGCGTATTTCAAGTTTGTCGATGCCATCGTGAATGACCGCCCCATCGATATCTACAACCACGGCGACATGTGGCGCGATTTCACTTGCGTCGATGATCTGGTGCGCGGGGTGCGATTGCTGATGGACGTGGTACCGGTGCGCCCCGCGCCGGGTGAGGCGCTGGAGGAGGGAGACAGCCTGTCGCCGCATGCGCCCTACCGCATTGTGAACATTGGCAATTCCGACAAGGTTCGGCTACTGGATTTCATCGAGGCGATCGAGGATGTGCTGGGCAAGAAGGCCATCCGCAACTATATGCCGATGCAGAAGGGCGATGTGCCCGCCACCTGGGCCGACGCGTCGCTGTTGCAGCGGTTGACCGGGTACAAGCCGCAGACCGATATCAGAACCGGCATGGCGCAGTTCGTAGACTGGTACAAAGGGTATTATGCGTAGGATGGGCAATCTGCCCATCTAACCTTTTATCAAGATGGGCAGATTGCCCATCCTACCCACGGCCTTTCCATGGAACCAAACGCCGCTCACCCAGTCGCATCAGAATGTCGATGCCGTAACCGATGACCCCGATCAGGATGATGCCCATCACCACAATGTCGGTCAGTTGAAACTTGGACGCGGCGATGATCATCATGCCCGCCCCCTTTTCCGCCGCCACCAGTTCTGCCGCGACCACCGTGCCCCAGCACACCCCCATGGCCACCCGCGCGCCAGTAAAGATATCGGGCAGGCTGTTGGGGATGATCACATGGCGCAGGATCTGCCATTTGCTGGCCCCCAGCGAATAGGCCGCGTGGATTTTTGAAATGCGCACGCCTGACACGCCTGACCGCGCAGCGATGACCATGATCCACAGGGCGGCAAGGAACAGCAGCACCAGTTTGCCGGTCTCCCATATTCCGAACCAGATGATCACCAGCGGGATCAGCGCCAGTGGCGGCACCGGGCGCATGAATTCCACAATCGGGTCGAACCAGCCTCGGAACCAGCCCGACAGACCCATGGCATAACCCAGCGGGATACCGACAATGGACCCGAGCACAAACCCGCCCAGCACCCGCATCAGCGATGCGCCGAGATGGTCCCACAGCGAGGTGTTCTGATAGCCGTTCTGCGCGATATCCATCAGGCGCGTCACCACCGCCTCAGGTGAGGGCAGCCAGATCGGCTCCATCTGCAAGCCCTTGGCGGGGGTGAAATTAAGCGATCCTTTGGAGGTCAGCACGACGCGGCCATCAGACACGTCGACGCCCACATCGACCAATACGGGCTGGCCGTTGATGGCAGTTATCACCGCCCCTTCGCCATCATTGTCAGCAGGCCGGATCAGCACCGACCGCCAAGCGCCCACAATGGCTGCATCATTCTGCGCAAAGCCGTCGCCGGGCGGGATGGCCGGCGCTGCGGGTTTTGCCCCAACATCATGCACAAGGATCGTGACGATAGCGTCATCCGTTGCGCCCGCCGGATTGGTGGAAGTGTAAGTAAAACTTGTCTCCCCTTTGAAGGGCCCCGGCATATGCAAAGGCACCAGCCTTGATCCGGTAAATGCCCCCCAGATCAGAAAAATCGACAGGATGGAAATCACCGATGCCGCGCGGTCAGGCGTGATCGCGGATTCGTCGCCGAAGGTGACGGTTTTCAGGCTGGTCAGATCATCGCGGCCCCGGCGCGCGCGGATCAGGCGCACCACCACCCAAGCGCCGATGAACAGGGCCGCATAAAACGCGAGAACCACGATGCCGCCCATTATGCAGCCCCCTCTTTGCGGCCCATGATCTCTTCTTCCATTCCCCAGATCATGCCTAGAATTTCTTCTCGCACGTCGGAAAAACCCGAAGATTTCTTGACCACCCGCAGGTCGGTGCTGACGCCAGCCTCGGCAAAGGGCAGCGCGTATTCCTTAAAAATCCGTCCCGGACGCGGGGCCATCACGATCAGTCTTTCGCCCAGCAGCAGGGCCTCCTCAACCGAATGGGTGATCAGGATCACGGTTTTTCCGGTCTCCTTCCACAGCTTCAACACCAACCCTTGCATCTTTTCGCGGGTCAGCGCGTCGAGCGCGCCAAGAGGTTCGTCCATCAGGATCACATCGGGGTCATTGGCCAGACAGCGCGCCAGAGCCACGCGCTGCTGCATTCCGCCTGACAGTTCATAGACGGCCTTGTCACCAAAATCGGCCAGCCCCACCACATCCAGCAGGTGATCGGTGATTGCGTCGCGTTCAGCCTTGGCCATGCCCTTCATCCGGGGACCGAAGTCCACGTTTTGCCGCACGTTCATCCATTCGAACAGCGCGCCTTGCTGGAACACCATGCCGCGCTGCGGACTGGGGCCGGTGACGCGGGCACCGTTCAGAATGATCTGACCCGACGTCGGGGCCAGAAACCCTGCCAGAATATTCAAAAGCGTGGTCTTGCCGCAGCCCGACGGGCCCAGAACCGACAAAAGCTCGCCGGGTTTCAGCGAGATCGACACGTTCTGCAGCGCCTGCACGGATTTGCCGCCCGGTATGTCGAACCGCATGGAGATGTCGTCGATGATCAGCCCGGTCATGTCGCCTCATGCGAAAGGGAGAGAAGGCGGCCGCAAGGACCGCCTCCGGGGGCCAGGCCAGATGGCCTGCCGACAGGACGTTACATTGCACCTGCCGCAGCCAGCGGGCCTGCGTTGACGGTGGTGTCATAGCTGTCAAGCGCCGCCGGAATCGACTTTGCCTCAACAAACACCGCCGCCACGCCCTTCATGAATTCCTGCGCGCCGCCGCCCAGCCACTTGGCCGAAAGCTGGTCTTCCACGGTCGGGAACACGAAGGTCGCCAGTGTTTCTGCGGTGGCGACCTCGTCCATGCCGGCGTCTTTGGCGATCACCGGGATCATCTCGGCTTGCTTGGACGGATCGGCCCACATCGCGTTGGCATCGGCGGTCACTTTCAGGAATTTTGCCACCAGATCGGGGTTTTCGGCGACAAAGGCCGCTGGGGCCGTGGTCGCATCAAATACCAGAATGCCAAGCGCCTCTTTTTCTGCCCCGGTCAGCAGCACCGACCCGGTTTCCTTGGCGCGGCGCAAGCTGCCACCCCATCCGCAGAACATGTCAACCGAGTTCTGCGCAAAGGCCGCAGCGCCGTCCGGCGGGGCCATGTCAACGATCTCAAGGCTGGCCAGATCGACGCCGAAATGGGTCATCTGCTTTAGAAACCCGAAATGCGCAGCAGTGCCGATCGGCACGGCGACCTTCTTGCCCGCCAGTTCCGCAGCGTTGTCCTTGGTGATCTCTAGCGCGTTCTGCACGACGCAGTTGTCGTTGTCGGAATAGCTGACCGCCACGTCGACGACCTGCAAATCCTGCCCAGCACTCGTGGCCACCACGAAGGGCGGAATCCCTTGACTGACCGAAAGGTGCACATCGCCCGACGCCATTGCCGCCGACATGGCAGTGCCGGTGTCAAAGCTGCGCCAGTTGATCTTGACGCCCATCTCTTTTTCATAGGTGCCGTTCACTTTGGCGTATTCAAAGGGCATCGGCCATTCAAGGAAATAGGCCACGGTGATTTCGTCCAGCGCATAGGCCGCTTGCGCGCCCGACAGCAGCGCCGTTGCCGCAACAGCCCCCATCAGAGTTTTGGTAAAGGTCATAACGTAGTCTCCCTCTTGATGCCGCGTCTGTTTGATGGTCGCGCGGCGTTATGGATGGTGCCATCATCAGGCCATTCGGGATCAAAAAGAAACACCCAAGTGACGCTGGGCCGCCAATAGGACAAACTGTTCTCTGGATGCGGTCTTGCCGCAAATGTGATTCTACAACTGGACTTATGGGCGTGCATGCTCTGGTCCTACGGTAGGATGCACTGATCCCGGATAATGGCAGACAACGGGCTGGAGAGCCGATTTTGGCGGCAGCGCATGGATTTCACGAAAGGATACCCAGATGGACGGGTTTGGCGGAACGAATGATATCAGTGCGGTGGTCGAGGCGGATCGTGCCCATGTTTGGCATCACCTGAGCCAGCACAAGCAATATGAGACTGGCGTTGACCCCCGCGTGATTGTCGAGGGCAAGGGCATGAAGGTCTGGGACGCCAAGGGCAAAGAGCATCTGGATGCGGTCTCGGGCGCGGTTTGGACGGTCAATGTCGGCTATGGTCGTGAAAGCATTGCCAATGCGGTGCGCGACCAGTTGCTGAAGATGAATTATTTCGCCGGGGCTGCGGGCACGGTGCCGGGCGCGGTTTTTGCCAAACGGCTGATCGAAAAGATGCCGGGGATGAGCAGGGTCTATTATTCCAACTCGGGGTCCGAGGCGAATGAGAAGGTCTACAAGATGGTGCGCCAGATCGCGCACAAGCATCATGGCGGCAAGAAGTGGAAAATCCTGTACCGCGAGCGCGACTATCACGGCACCACCATCGGCACGCTGGCCACTTCGGGCCAGTTGCAGCGCGCCATGCAATACGGGCCGTATCCGGACGGCTTTGTGATGGTGCCGCATTGTCTGGAGTATCGCAAACAGTGGGATGTCGAGAATTACGGCGAACGCGCGGCGGATGCGATCGAGGAAGTCATCCTGCGCGAAGGCCCGGATTCGGTGGGCTGTCTGGTGCTGGAACCGGTAACGGCTGGCGGTGGGGTGATCACGCCTCCGGCAGGCTACTGGCAGCGGGTGCAGGAGATTTGCAAGAAATACGACATCCTGCTGCACATCGACGAAGTGGTCTGCGGCGTGGGGCGGACAGGGGTTTGGTTCGGGTATCAGAATTACGGCATCCAGCCCGATTTCGTGACCATGGCCAAGGGGGTAGCGTCCGGCTATGCGGCGATTTCCTGCACGGTGACGACGGAAGCCGTGTTCAACCTGTTCAAGGACGACCCCACCGACCCGATGAGCTATTTCCGTGATATCAGTACCTTCGGTGGCTGCACGGGCGGGCCTGCGGCAGCGTTGGAAAACATGCGGATCATCGAGGACGAAGGGCTGCTTGCCAACACGCTGGCCATGGGCGACCGTCTGATGGGCAACCTGCATGCGCTGATGGACAAGCACAAGGCCATAGGCGATGTGCGCGGCAAGGGCTTGTTCTGCGGCGCGGAACTGGTCAGTGACCGGGCGACCAAAGAGGTGGCCCCCGAAGCCAAATGCCAGGCCGTGGTCGCCGATTGCATGGCGCAAGGCGTGATCATCGGGGTGACCAACCGGTCGATCCCCGGCATGAACAACACGCTGTGCCTGTCACCCGCACTGATCGCCACAGCAGATGACATTGACCACATCACCGACGCGATTGACGGGGCCTTGACCCGCGTCTTTGGCTGACCCCGCGTCTTTTTGCTAACCCCGCGGTTCTTGCCCGCCCTGCGGTTTTCAAATTGCGCCCGCTGCCCGTGACCGGGCAGCGGGCATTTTATTTGTCTCACCTTTTGCGTGCCGCAAAAGGTTCGGGTTGATGCCCTGCGCCGCGCGGACGATTTGAGTTTAGAGGATGTCTATCTGCCCACAGGGTTGACAGTGCGACGGTCCGAGCGCTGACTAAGGCCAGTTCATTCCAGCCATGAGGCCAGATGCCGATCCCTGCCGAAGCCTTCTTTCTGCCCGAGGGGGCCCTCGGCACTTTGCAGCAGCAGATACGCGGCATGGTCAGCGAGGGCATTCTGTCGGGGCGCTTTCGCCCCGGGGCCAAGATGCCGTCCTCTCGCGGGTTGGCGCTGCATCTGGGCATCAGCCGGATCACGGTGACGCTGGCCTACGGCGATCTGGTGTCGTCGGATTACCTGACCTCGCGGGGAAGGTCGGGGTATTATGTCTCTGACACAGCGCCCCGCGCGCCGGAATTTCCAGCACTTGGCCCCCGTGCCGAGACAGTGGATTTCGCAGCCCTGTCGGGGGCGCGGTTCACACGCGCGGCACGGCTGAAAAAGCCCGAGGATTGGGAAAGTTATCCTTATCCGTTCATCTACGGTCAGGCCGACCCCAGCCTGTTTGATCATCAGAACTGGCGGCACTGTGCCTTGCGGGCCTTGGGGCGGAGGGATTTCACCGCATTGACCAGCGATTATTACGAGCGTGATGATCCTATGCTGATCGACCATATCCTGCGCACCATCCTGCCGCGCCGGGGGATTGCGGCGCGCGCGGATGAGGTGCTTCTGACGCTTGGCGCACAAAACGCGCTGTGGATTGCGGCGCAGGTGTTGCTTGGGTCGGGACGGCGAGCCGTGGTGGAAAACCCCGGCTATCCCGGCCTGCGCGGCATTCTGGACCAATCCGGGGCCGAAGTGAGAGCAGTGGATGTGGATGAGGGCGGTCTGCCGCCTGATTTGCCCGCAACGGACGTGGTGTTCACCACCGCCAGCCACCAATGTCCGACCAATGCCACCATGCCACTGGCCCGCCGCACGGCGCTGCTGGAGGCGGCATCCCGCGATGATTTTATCATCGTCGAGGATGACTATGAATTTGAGATGTCGTTCCTGAAGCCGGTTTCCCCCGCCTTGAAGTCATTGGATCGCGAAGGGCGAGTGATCTATGCCGGGTCGTTTTCCAAATCCATCTTCCCTGGACTGCGCCTTGGCTACCTGGTCGCCGCCCCGTCTTTCATTGCCGAGGCGCGGGCCTTGCGGGCCTTGGTGCTGCGCCATCCGCCGGGTCATATTCAGCGAACGGTGGCCTATTTCCTGGGCGACGGGCATTATGATGCGCTGATCAACCGGATGCGCACGGCGTTTCGCCGCCGCCGTCTGGTGATGGATGAGGCGATCCGCGACCACGGCCTGACCATCGCGGGGCAGGGCGGCTTTGGCGGATCGTCGATCTGGATGCGCGCGCCTGATCGGGTGGATACTGAAACACTGGCGTTGCGTTTGCGCACTGATGGCGTGTTGATCGAACCGGGTCGCGCCTTCTTTGACCCAGCACGTCCGCAGTCGCAATTCTACCGCCTTGCGTTTTCGTCCATCGCCCCTGTCCGAATTCCCGAAGGCATCGCTCGGATTGCGCGGGCGATAGCATCTGGACCTAAGGGGGCTGCATGACTGGCCCTAAGCCGTGCACACGCCACAGGATACCAAAGGGATAACCCCGAAAGGATCTGCGCCATGAAAATGACCACCGAAGAAGCCTTCGTCAAAGTGCTGCAAATGCACGGTATTTCCGATGCGTTCGGCATCATCGGGTCGGCGTTCATGCCCATATCCGACCTGTTTCCGCGCGCCGGCATCACCTTCTGGGACTGCGCCCATGAAGGGTCGGGCGGAATGATGGCGGATGGCTATACCCGCGCGTCGGGCCGAATGAGCATGATGATCGCGCAGAACGGGCCGGGGATCACCAACTTTGTAACGCCGGTGAAAACCGCCTACTGGAACCACACGCCGCTGCTGCTGGTCACCCCGCAGGCCGCCAACAAGACCATCGGCATGGGCGGGTTCCAAGAGGTGGAACAGATGTCCCTGTTCGCCGACATGGTGGCTTATCAAGAAGAAGTCCGCGATCCAAGCCGCGTGGCCGAGGTGCTGAACCGTGTGATCTTGCAGGCAAAACGCCATTCTGCCCCCGCCCAGATCAACATGCCGCGCGATTACTGGACCCAAGTGATTGATATTGACCTGCCTGCGATTGTTGAATTCGAGCGCCCTTCTGGCGGCGAAGACGCCATTGCCGCCGCTGCTGCCCTGCTGTCATCGGCTAAGTTTCCGGTGATCCTGAACGGGGCAGGGGTGGTTATTGGCGGGGCCATTCCTGCGTCCATGGCGCTTGCCGAACGGTTGGACGCGCCGGTCTGCGTGGGGTATCAGCACAACGATGCTTTCCCCGGTTCGCATCCCCTCTTTGCAGGACCTTTGGGCTACAACGGCAGCAAGGCGGCAATGGAGTTGATTTCGCAGGCAGATGTGGTATTCTGTTTGGGTACCCGATTGAACCCGTTTTCAACGCTCCCGGGATACGCGCTGGACTACTGGCCCAAAGCGGCCAAAATTATCCAAGTTGACATCAACCCGGATCGGATCGGGCTGACCAAAAAGGTCACTGTTGGCATCGTCGGCGACTCTAAAAAGGTCGCCGAGGCGGTTTTGGCGCGTTTGGCCTCTACCGCAGGTGACCATGCGCGAAGTGAACGCAAAGCCAGAATCGCTCAGACCAAATCGGCATGGGCGCAGGCCTTGTCCTCGATGGATCATGAGGATGACGATCCTGGCACCACTTGGAACAGCCGCGCGCGCGCCGTCAAACCGGATTGGATGAGCCCCCGGATGGCATGGCGCGCTATCGAATCAGCGCTGCCACGTGAGGCAATCATTTCGTCAGACATTGGCAACAACTGCGCCATCGGCAACGCCTACCCGACATTTGAAGCCGGGCGCAAATATCTGGCCCCCGGGCTGTTTGGCCCCTGTGGCTACGGCCTGCCGTCGATTGTCGGGGCCAAAATCGCCTGCCCGGATGTGCCAGTGGTGGGCTTTGCAGGCGACGGGGCATTCGGCATCGCGGTGACCGAGTTGACCGCAATTGGCCGCCCGGAATGGCCTGCGATCACCATGGTTGTGTTTCGCAACTACCAGTGGGGGGCCGAAAAGCGCAACTCTACCTTGTGGTATGCGGATAATTTCATCGGTACTGAACTGGACACGCAGGTTAGCTATGCCGGCATTGCCAAGGCCTGTGGCTTGCAAGGCATTCAAGCGCGCACGATGGACGAACTGCGCGATGCGCTGACGACAGCCATTGCCGACCAGATGGACGGCAAAACCACGCTCATCGAGGCGATGATCAATCAAGAGCTGGGCGAGCCTTTCCGCCGTGATGCGATGAAGAAACCCGTTGAGGTGGCTGGCATTTCTGCCGCCGACATGCGGCCCCAACTGGTATGATCCTGCCGTTCGATCTGTCGCCCGGTGCTGCGGCCTTTATGGCCGTAGCGTTTCTGGTGGCGGCGTTTGTGCGCGGCTATTCAGGGTTCGGATTTTCGGCGTTGGTGGTGTCGGCGTCGTCATTGGTCACCAACCCGCTGTATTTTGTCGCCGTGGTGATGTTCTGCGAATTCCTGATGACATTTCAGCAATGGCGCGGAGTCGGGCGCAATGTGGATTGGACGCGCGTCGGGGCGCTGATGTTGGGCGGTATCATCGGTGTGCCATTGGGCCTGTCAGCGATCACTCAAGTGCCGGTCGATACCGCCCGCGCGGTGATTGCGGGCTATGTTCTGCTGATGTGCGGCGTGCTGGCGATGGGGTGGACGCTGCAGCGCGACCAAGGGTTTGTGGCGCACACTGCGGTGGGTGGTTTTGCCGGGCTCGCCAATGCGGTGGGAATGGCGGGGCTGCCGGTCGCCACCTACTTCACCGCCCAAGGCATGAACGCGGCCGTCTTTCGCGCCACCCTGATCGCTTATTTTGCCATTCTGGATATCTTCACCGCCCCGGTAATGTGGTGGCACG
>JANNNF010000505.1:0-3186 GCA_031398405.1 Rhodobacterales bacterium
TTCGGCACCGCCAGTTCCCGCGCCAAAGCAACCGCATGCAATGGCCCCGCACCGCCAAAGGCGAATAGCGCGAAATCGCGGGGATCCGCCCCCATCGAGATGGAAACCATCCGCACTGCGCCGGCCATATGGGTATTCGCAATGCGGATCACGGCCTCTGCCGCGGCCTCCACACTCAACCCCAAAGGCCCGCCAATATGGTCGGCCATCGCCACCCGAGCGGCCTCGACTGCCTGTCCGAACCGATGCGCAGGCAAGCGCCCGAGGATCAGGTTCGCATCCGAAATAGTCACCCTGGTGCCACCGCGCCCATAACAAATCGGCCCCGGAACGGACCCCGCGCTTTCCGGCCCGACCCGCAGAATACCCCCGGCATCGACGCGGGCAATCGATCCACCCCCTGCCCCCACGGTGCGCACATCGACCATCGGCACATGGATCGGCATGGCGTATTCCACCTCGATCTCGTTCGACACCGGGGCAACGCCGCCCCGGATCATCGCCACGTCGGTTGAGGTGCCCCCCATGTCATAGGTCAGCAGATTCGGCATTCCCGCCCGCCTGCCTGTCGCCACCGCCGCCATCACCCCCGAGGCTGGCCCCGACATGACAGTCTTCACCGCCTCGCGACTGACCGCGCGTGCCGAGACCATGCCGCCATTGCCATTCATCACAAGCAGATCTCGCACATAACCCCGGTCCGCCAAGTGATCCGCCAGCCGCGCGACATAGCGTTCCAGCAAGGGCTGCACCGACGCGTTCACGGCTGCCGTCACCCCCCGCTCGTACTCGCGGCTTTCCGACAGCAGGGCGTGACCCATAGTGATGTAGGCGTTCGGCCAGACCTCGGCCGCCACCTGCGCTGCGCGCCGTTCATGCGCCGGGTTGGCATAGGCGTGCAGGAAATGGATCACCAGACTTTCACAGCCCATGTCCAGCAAGGCCCGCACCGCCACCCGCAGGACATCTTCATCCAGCGGCGTCACCACACGCCCCTTGGCATCCATCCGTTCCGGCACCTCGAGCCGCAGATCACGGGGGATCACCGGCACAAACTGGCCGTGCATCCCGTAGGCATGGGGCCGAGTCCGCCGCCCCAGTTCCAGCACATCGCGAAATCCGTGGGTGGTGATCAGCCCGGTACGGCTCAGGTTCCGTTCCAACACGGCGTTCGTCGTGGTCGTGGTACCATGCACGATCAGATCAAGGTCGGAAAGCGCCACCCCCGCCGCATCGAACGCAGCCAGCACACCGCCCGCCTGATTGGGCAAGGTTGTCGGCACCTTGGCCAGATTGACCGCACCCGTTGCCGGGTCAAAAATGACCAGATCGGTAAAGGTGCCGCCCACATCCACGCCCGCCACCAAACCCGCCATCTACACCCCCACAAACGTCTTGAACTGCGCCGAGGCAGGCGTCAGGTCTGCCGATTTTGCCATATCCTGCACCGTGCCGTGCGCCATGAAGGCCACGGATGTCGCCATCCGCAGCACGGCATCCACCCGCTGTTCGACCAGAACCACCGCCACGCCCTGCGCAGCCAATCGCAAAACCACATCGCGTATCAGGGCGATCATCGACGGTTGCAGCCCTTCGGTCGGCTCGTCCATCAGCAACACCGATGGTTCGAGGCACAGGGCGCGGCCAATCGCCAGCATCTGCTGCTCGCCACCAGAAAGCGTAGCTGACACTTGACCGAGCCGTTCGCGCAGCCTTGGGAACAGGTCAAGCACCCGCTCACGCGTTCCCGATTGCCCCCGCGCCAGCAACCCCACATCAAGGTTTTCCGCCACGGTCATCGGGCCAAACAGCCGCCGCCCTTGCGGAACGTAGGCGATGCCTTGCATGGGCACTTGATGGGGTGGCAAAGCTTGCACCGCGATACCGTCCACCGAAATTGTCCCCGATTGCGCGGCCACCAGCCCCATGATGCACTTCATCAGCGTGGATTTGCCCGCCCCGTTGCGGCCCATGATGCAGGTCACTTCGCCCGCAGGGGCCAGCAGCGACACATCGCGCAAGACGGTGACCGCGCCATACCCGGCTGTAACCCCCTCAACCCGCAGCATCATTGCCCCCTAGGTACGCATCCTGCACGGCTGGGTTGGCACGGATTTCGGCAGGGGTGCCCACAGCCAGAACCTTACCAAAATTCAGCACCGTGATGCGGTCGGCGAGGTCCATCACCACCTCCATGTTGTGCTCGATCAGCAGCACCGCGATGTCGGGCACCAAGGACTGCACGAGGGTCTTGAAGCCATCAATCTCTCCCGCTGCCAGCCCTTGGGTGGGTTCATCAAGGATCAGCACCCGGGGTTTCAGCGCCAGACCCATGGCGAGTTCCAGCAACCGCTGATGACCGTAAGACAGCGTTCCTGCTAGTTGGGTGTCAAAGCCCACCAACCCCACCCGCCCCAAAGCCCTGGCAACCTCTGCTGCGATATCGGCACGGCCCTGCACGGCCAACGCCACGTTGTCGAACACGGTAAGCCCTTGGTAAATTGACGTGATCTGAAAGGTATAGGCCACACCCAGCCTGACCCGCGCATGGGCGGGCAAGGGGGTGATGTCTTGGCCCCCCAGCAAAACCTGCCCCGATTGGGCCGCAATACGTCCAGACAGCAGGCTGACCAAGGTTGTCTTGCCCGCACCATTTGGGCCGATCAGAGCGTGAACCTCGCCCGGCAGCACTGAAATACCAACGCCGTCCACGGCGGCCAGGCCGCCAAAGTGGCGGGTCAGACCAACAGCTTGCATCAAGGCAGCCATGTCGCCCCCTTTGCCCGCAGCCAGCCGAGTATTCCCTTGGGCGCGAACAGCACCAACCCCACCAAGGCCACGCCTACGACAAGCAGATGCGCGGTAGTCAGGCTTGATGCGGCTTCCGTCAGATAGAACATCACAAGCGCGCCAAAGAACGGCCCCAGCACCGTGCCCGCCCCGCCAACGGCCTCCCGCTCAGGATTGAAAAACGCTATTGCGAATGATTATCATTAACTCTAGGAGGATGGAATGCGTTCACACATCCTCCTCTTCGCCCTCGCCACGACCCTCATGCCATATGATGCTCGCAGTGCGACTTCTGAGGTAGCGGAGGCCGACGAAAGCCCGACCATCATCGTCGAAGGCCAGCGCTCAAGCTACGGCGCCAAGTCCACCACCACCGCCACCAAGACCGACACCCCG